>JAYVKY010000136.1:0-11307 GCA_043767965.1 Pseudobdellovibrionaceae bacterium | reverse complement strand
ATTTAATTAAAGAGACTGAAAATCTCGTAAGCAAAAATATCCGCTTTACAATCATAGGTGACTGTTCGCGACTGCCTGTGGCGGTACAAAAACAAGTTGAAAACTCGATTGAAAAAACATCGAAATGCACAGGTCTTCAGGTTTGTTTTGCAATCAGTTATGGTTCTCGCCAAGAACTCACCGCAACAATTCAAAAAATTGCCGAACAGGTCCGTATAGGTGAAATTTCAACTTCCGATATTACCGAAGAACTGATTCAAAAAAATTTAATGACTTCAAATATACCCGACCCAGATTTAATTATACGCACAAGTGGGGAATCCAGGTTATCAAACTTTTTACTGTGGCAAGCGGCCTATAGTGAACTTTACTTTTCAAAAGTATTATGGCCAGATTTTACCGCTTACGACTTTAATGAAGCTTGTCAAAGTTTTTACTCAAGACAACGCCGGTTCGGAAAAATTGATGCACAACCTAACCTCTAGAATTTTTTCTGCTGCGACTGCCCTAATCATTCTTTTTTCTGCTATCTACTTTTGGCAAGCAGCGGGCGTTTATGTGATCGGATTATTTGTTGTATTACGAGGGTCATTTGAAATGGTTCGAATGCTTTTTTCGGATGATTACCCAAAATATTCAAAAACTTTTTTTATTGTACTAAATATGCTTTCGTTTTTAATTGCTACAAATCCACTGTTTAAATCTTTGTCTGGCCTTGTTATTGTTTTCATATTTTTAACAACAGTTTCTTACAGTATTCTGTTGCACAAAAAATTTAGCTCTACAGACCATGTCATGACATTTATAACTAAGTGCATGATGGGGTTTATATACTGCTGCTATTTGCCGGCGACTATGATTTGGATAACCCAAACAAACAATGGGATGGAGTGGTTTTTTTGTTTATTAGCCGTTGTTTTTGCCGGTGATGTGGGTGCCTATTTATTTGGTACTACGATGGGTAAAACAAAAATTGCACCCCTATTGTCACCGAAAAAAAGTTTGCAAGGCGCAGTTGGTGGTTTAATTTTTTCATTAGTGACCGCGCTTGCTTTTTCATTGGTACTACTTAATACGCCACTTTGGGTTTTTACTGTCTGCGGCCTTCTGGGTGGCGCACTTGGCCAAATTGGTGATTTTTTTGAATCCTTGATTAAACGCACGGCTGGCGTCAAAGATTCAGGCTCGATTATGCCTGGTCATGGCGGAGTTTTAGACCGCTTAGATGGTGTATTACTTGCTGCGCCACTATTTTATATCGCCGCAACCTACTTTTCACTTTAATCGGGTATTAACTTTTTATTCTGTTCTGACTTATGTCCAGTCTGATTTTAAATGGTTGGTTGCGCTAAATGGTGAAAAAAAAAATTAATGCCCTACAATAAAAAGCTATGAATATATCAAGTTTATTATCGTCTGCGTTTGATAACATCGTACCCTTTGTTGTGTTGCTTGGAATTTTAGTTTTCGTACACGAACTGGGACATTTTTTGGTCGCTCGGTTCTGCGGCGTTCGAGTCGAAGTTTTTTCGCTTGGCTTTGGTAAAAAACTTTTAAGTTATAAGTACGGCGACACTGTTTACTGTTTATCGCTGATTCCACTTGGCGGATATGTTAAAATGTTTGGCGAACAGGGATCGGCAGATATTGCTAAGGCCGACCGAAAAGTTTCGTTCACGCATAAAACCGTATGGCAAAGAATTTCGATTGTTTTGGCGGGTCCCTTGATGAATTTCTTTTTTGCTGTTTTAATTTTTGGTTTTATTGCCTTCAAGGGTGAAGAAACCAGATCGGCGCGCATCGCAGAAATTCAACCTGGATCGATTGCAGAAATCGCAGGTTTAAAAACGCAAGATAAAGTTTTACAAGTTGCTGACCATGCAGTTAGGTCTTACGAAGAGTTCCAAAAAAATCTAAATCAGTTTCAAAATTCAAATGTTGAACTTACAGTTCAGCAGGATAATGAACCCACAAGAAAAATAAATGTGGCCGTCGCATCAATCAAAAATCCAAATTTATTTACAACGTCGCCAACTGTTGGAAATATCGAAGGGGTTTTACCCTATGCCAAAGGCACACTGGTCGCTGTACAATTTGATTCATTGGCTTATCGCATGGGACTTCGCACTGGTGATGAAATTTTAAAAATTAATAACCAAAAGGCAATTGGCTGGTCTGCTTTGGATCATTTGATTTCAACTGAAGCTATTCAAATCGAAGTCGAGCGAAGTACCGTTGATAAAAAAGAAAAGCTAAATTTAAATTCACAAATTGAACCGAATTTGAAAATTAAAACGCTTTCTGAATTTGGTATCGAACACCCTGATGTTTACTTGGACCAGGTTGTGCCGGGTTCACCGGCTGATGCCGCCGGACTTTTAAAATATGATAAAATTTTAAAAATTGATGGCCAAAAAATTTCAGCATGGGATGATGTTTTGCAAAAAATTAAATCTTATTCTGGCGTAGAGGCAATCACAATGACCGTTCTGCGCGAAGGCACAGAAGTCACCAAAAAGTTAACCCCGAAAATGACTTCGCAAATGACACTGCAGGGAAAAGAAGACCGCAGATACACTATTGGAATTATGTCGATGGTCAATATCGCGACACCAGAGCTGATCCTTGTCGTCGAGAAGAACCCACTTGTGGCTTTAACAAAAGGCGTGGATCGTTCGTGGGATATTTCGGTCATGACAGTGATGTCATTTGTGCGTTTATTTCAAGGTGAAGTTTCACATAAAAATATTGGCGGTATGATTTCAATCGGAAAAGCCGCAAAAGATTCATATCAAATGGGCCTTCAGCAGTTTTTAATGACCATGGGAATTTTATCAATCAGCTTATTTATTTTAAATTTACTGCCCGTACCAGTACTTGATGGTGGCCATTTGGTATTTTACATTATAGAAATCATCAAGGGCTCGCCTCTAAGTTTGAAAAAAATTGAAATGGCACACCAGGTTGGATTTGCCTTGCTTATGGGTCTTATGGCACTTGCAATTTTCAATGATTTTACGAAATTTTTATTTTAGCATATGATCGTTTTAGCCTGTGAAACAAGTACGTTACTTGGCAGTGTCGCCATCGTTAAAAACGAAGTCGTTCTGGCTGAAAAAAATATTCTTCGCCAGGGGTCACACTCTGAAACATTAAATGTCTTTATTAATGACTGCTTGGACGCGTCGAATTTAAAGCTGAAAGATATTGACTGTTTTTCGGCGGGGCTTGGCCCCGGAAGTTTTACTGGCCTTCGTATCAGTATGAATACAATTAAAACATTCGGTTATGTACAGAATAAATCCGTTTGGGGTGCTAATTCCCTATTCAATTTAGCCTACGAGAATAAAAATTTAATTCTAGAAAATTCGGGCTGTCGTACAATACTACCTATGATTAATGCTTACAAAAATATGGTTTATATTGCCCAGTACGATTTAGAAAAAAATGTTCTGCACGAAATAAAACCACCCCAAGTTGTGCGCGTGCAAGAGCTTGATAAATTTTTTGATACCATGGCCCTTGTTGTTGGCGACGGCTACGATGCCTATAAAAAATATTTTTCGCATTCTATAAAAGAAAAAATATTACGCTTAGATAATTGTTCTAATCATCCAACGGCCCGCACCTTGGGACTGTTGACAGCACGCTCTGACGCTTCAAAAAAGTATTTATCTTGGCATGAGTTATTACCCATTTATTTACGTTCTTCTGAGGCAGAAGAAGTTAGAGCCGGAATTAAATACCAAGCATTATAATAATTTATATTTTTTGCTTAATTTATAGGATATTAATTTTTTTTTTAACTATATATTGATTCTGCTATCTTTAGAGACTTATTATTATAACAGATGAGTACAGAAATGAAAAATAATTACTATGAAGTTCTTGAAGTTAAAACAAGTGCGACTCAACATGACATTTTGGTTGCTTATGAAAAAGCGAAACGGACCTATTCATCTGAAAATCCTGCTTTATATAATGTTTTTTCCGAGCAAGAGGCCACAGCTTTAAGATTTCTAATTGATGAGGCTTTTTCAGTTTTAGGTAACCAAACCTACAGAAATATCTACGAGAAACGAGTTCAGGCGCAAACTTTTACTGACTATGAACTCAGTTATGAAGCTATCAAAAAAGCAAGTCAAAATTTATACTCTAGCCGCATTGTCGTGCTTGATGCCGAGCCAAAGCCAACTGCTGAAGAAAAATATTCAATCAATTCGGAATTTGAAAATGAAATCAATAATCAATCTGAATGGAACGGCGAGTTTCTGCAAAAAGTTCGTGAATATAAAAAGGTATCTTTAGATAATCTTCATGAAAAAACTAAAGTGAACCAATGGTATTTGAAAGCACTCGAAAATATGGACCCCGCAAATTTGCCAGCACCCGTTTTTGTTCGGGGTTATGTGGTGCAAATGGCAAAGTCTTTGGGCTTGGACGACAAAACGGTTGCTGATTCATACATGAAGCTTTACAAACAAAAGCTTGAATAACCTAAATAATAATCAAGGTCATAAATTTAAATTTCAAATTTCTGATACCGAGGTCGGCCAGCGTATTGATCGTTGGCTCAGCGAAAAAACAGAACTTAAAGAATCTATTCCTACGCGCAGTTTTGCACAAAATCTGATTGAAAAAAACTGTGTCCAAGTAAATCTAAAGATAATTAAATCTTCCTATCTGCTCAGGCTGAATGATTATGTTGGAATTCAATTGCCTGAAAAAAAATTGATGGGATTAATTCCTTATAATTTTCCTTTAGATATTCTTTTTGAAGATGATGATCTGATCGTTGTCAATAAGCCTTCGGGGCTGGTTGTTCACCCCGCTGCTGGGCACGAACAAGATACCTTGGTGAATGCGCTTTTGTATTATACAAAAAATCTTTCAATGAAAAATGAAGAACGCCCTGGGATTGTCCATCGTATTGATAAAGACACCAGTGGTTTGCTGGTCATTGCAAAAAATGATTTTGCACATGAACATTTATCACAACAGTTTAAAAATAAAACGACACACAGAATTTATTACGCTGTCACCGAGGGGCCCGTAAAAATACTTAACGGCACATATCAATCTTATTTATCTAGACACACGACAGATCGCAAACGCTATGCCTCAAGAAAAGAAAACAACAAAGTTATCAACAAATTTATTGGTGACATTGATACTGCCAAATGGGCAGTCACTCATTTTAAATTTCTAGAGTCTGCTGCAGGAAAAAATTTATTTCAGCTGCAACTGGAAACCGGGCGTACCCACCAAATCAGAGTTCACATGTCAGAAAATGGTCAAACATTAGTGGGTGATGTAATGTATGGGTATTCTGTGAAAAAAATGAAGGACTTGAATATTCAAAGATTTTTTTTACATGCGGCAGAGCTTGGTTTTGTTCACCCTAAAACCAACGAAAATTTAAAATTTTTATGTCCTTGGCCAGACCTTGATTTTAAAATTATAAAATCTTGGGGGTTCGAAAAAAATGTTTAATGAAATTGATTTGGGCTTTGAATATAGAACGCCCTTTTACATTTTATTTTTTGGTAAAAAAAATTGCACGCTTGAATGTTTACAACAGACTTATCCACAGTTTTTATTCAGACAAACCCTACAATCCCATTCGGATATATTGATTAAATCGACTACAGGTAGTGAGCTTACGAATGCCGATGCCCAATGGACTACAGAAAAAAATGTAGCCCTTGTTGTTAAAACTGCCGATTGCATACCTGTTTTTATTTATGATGAAGATAATCATATTATTTTATCAATCCATGCAGGATGGCGTGGCGTGCAAAATCAGATTACGAAAAAATCACTTGATCAATTGCAGCTTTCGACTAAATTGAAAATTTATATAGGGCCGCATATTCAAAAAAACAGTTTTGCTTGTGACCTGGATGTTAAAAACTTGTTGAACCCAAAAGATTCTGAATTTGAAGATAAAAATAATAAGTATTATATAGATTTAAAAAATATTTTATTGTCACAAATCAATTCAAATAATTTTATTAATTTAGACATAGATACTGTAACAAATTTAAATTTTAATTCGCACCGTCGCGATAAAGAAAATTCTGGACGAAACCTCAGTTTTATTGTAAAGGTCTAAAAAAATGTCACTTTTATCTTAAACACACTGAAGGAGTTTAAAATGTCTGTATTTTTAAAGACTATATCAGCCTGCGTACTTTTGATTTTTATGGGCTTTGGCGCCACAGCCACAGATCTTAAAATAAATGACACTGCACCCCTATTTAAAACTAAAAACCAAGACGGCAAAGACTTTGATATGTCGTCGCGCAAAGGCAATTGGACGGTTCTTTATTTTTACCCTAAAGCAGGAACACCGGGTTGCACTAAGCAGGCCTGTGCATTTCGCGACAGCATCAATAAAATTCGTAGCCCCGACACAGACGTATTTGGCATCAGCACAAACTCTGTCACAGAGCAGGCTGCGTTTTATAAAGAACATCATTTAAATTTTTCATTGTTAGCCGATGAGGGCGGAAAGATCTCTGGGGCCTATGGCACAAAAATGCCACTTGTTACCATCGCGAAGCGCTGGACTTTCATTATTGATCCACAACTTAAAATTCGTAAAATTGAAAAAGACGTCGACCCTGCTTTAGACGCAGAAAAAGTTGCTGCCATGTTAGCTGAACTGAAAAAAACTAAGTAGACTGCCAGAAATCGGAGAAAAAATGGCTTCACTTTTATTGCAACCTTTAAAAATTGGCGATCTTCAATTGCGAAATCGTGTAATCATGTCACCGCTTACGCGCATTCGGGCCACGGGCGAAGACGGTCGTACCCCGAATGATTTAATGAAAGAATATTACGTGCAGCGCGCGCGACCGCGGGCCTTATTATTACCGAAGCGACAGGTGTCGGTTATGCCAATACGCCCGGTATTTGGAGTGAAGCTCACCTATAGCAAGGTTTATGTGTTGCCACAGCCTAAACTTAAGCTCGTGCAGTAAATTTTGTTACTTAATGTAACAACTTTGAATTTGATGTATTTCGTGTGAATGCAGGAACAATTAAACCACTGTTATATCAGTGGTTTAATTGGATGGGGTAGCTAAGCATCACCTAACCTACTGAAACTTCAGGGATTTTAAAACCAGAAAACGATAAAGAACGACAAGCCTCGATAAAACTTATCAAATAATTTGATTTTTACTTCAAATTGAAGTATTTTTTAAAAAGTGACATCAAGACCAATATTACCAAAACTCGCCTTTTTGAAAAGCAGCTTAGTAAATTACCCGATCATATACGACAAAAGGTTATTTTATGGGTCTTTTTGGTTGAATCACAGGGCATTTGGGAAGTGGCCAAGAACCCAGGCTTTCACGACGAGCCACTTAAGGGCGAGCGCAAAGGCCAACGCTCTGTTCGCATGAACAAAGCCTACAGACTTATTTATATAGTTATTAAAGATCGAATTCACATTGAACTAATTGAGGTAAATAAACATGAGTACTAAATCTTATTTTGAAAAACTTGAAAAACAGTACGGCACTTTAACTTTTGGCACAATGTTAAAGGCGCTGCGCTTATCTGATGAAATTAGCCAAACCGCATTTGCAAAGAAGCTCGGTTTGTCTGTACAGAATTTAAATGATCTTGAAAAAGGTCGAAGAGTTCCTACCGCCACCCGTGCGGCAAAGATCGCTAAAAAGCTTCATTTGCCTGAATTGGGCTTGATACAATTGGCGATAAGAGATTCTCTTAAAAAAGAAGGATTCGAATATTCGGTTAGGTTGGAAGAGGCTGGGTAAATTAATACCTACTTTTTAACATCAGCACGAAAGGTTTAACCCTGCATATTTAGAGCTAACAAATTATTACCTAAAACACCAATCGAAAATTGAACACCTGAAAAAGCAGAAAGAGGATGGAGTGGAACGACCAGGTGAAGTTTAAGGGATCAGTTCATAACAGGTTCAATCCGGGGTAGCGATTTGGCATATCTAACTGATATAGCCGAGACTACGCAGCCTGTATCAATGACTGCCATTTGCACAGACGAATAACCAAATATTTTGCCTGTCGGCCGAATACTCACTTGCATCAGTTGCAGCAGCTGATTGTTGCAGCTTTTTAAATATCCAAGCGGATTATGGAATCTTAATATTTTCATTTAAGTGCCTCGATATTCTGGCTCCCGACACTTGCTTCACACAAGTCCGTTGGCTGATTCGCGCCCCCGTCATTATTACTGGCTGAAGGGCTTTGGGACGCATCTAGGCTGGCATTGAATGTGTCGTTGATCAAATATTTGTACATTGAAGATTTTCTACCATTACCAATACGAATAATCTGTCCAGTGCGAACAAGTTCATTCAAAGCTTGGCTGTATGAAGACTTACGGCATTTACTATATTTACAGAGATCTGCGCGCAATACGTATTTATTTTTTGTGACAGTCAGAACGGACAAAATTCGCTGGGTCGCGGTTGTTTTTGATAACCGCCAAGCGTCTTGAAGGTCATCAATAGAATCGAACAATGGTCGTTTTTTATATTGTTGTATATCCATACCCTTAAGATTAGGAGCGGAGTCGGAAAGCTTTATCTTGATGATAATAGATGGTCATAAAATTCAAGCGTAGCTATGCCTCCGACCGCAAAAATACGGCATTGGATATTACGGACTACAAATTAATTACGAACTACAGGCGCGGACTACAAAGTGATGCAAGTGTGGTTATTTCGCGTTAGTTTGCGTTAATATCGCACAAACTGACTTAAAAAACGATCTGACCTATGTTGTTGTTTTTATTATGAATTTTTTAATACTCTGAAAAATAAAAAACCAGCTCGACGGCTGGTTGAATTTGGTAGGGAGTACAGGAAATGAGGTCCCGACCTTAGATACTGATAAAATGGCTATAAACAAATATAATAACCACTGAGCCGTCATGATGTTCACTGTTATGCACAGATATTTACCACTGTTTACTAAAAATCGCTGTAATCGCTGCTGATTTTCGTTTGGAAAAAGAGTCTCTACCATTAAAATATTTGCAATGTACTTCAATTTGTAGTACATTAAAAATGTGTCAGATTTAAATAAGGTCTTATGGTCCAAACAAGTTACTAAATCGCTTGATAAGCTGCCCGATGTTGTCGTTCGTAAATTTTACGCATGGGTTTCATCAGTTCAGTTATCTGGCATCAGAGAAACTCGAAAAAGTCCCGGGTTTCATGACGAACCACTGAAGGGCCAAAGACAGGGCCAACGGTCTGTTCGTTTAAACCGAGCCTATCGGGCCATTTATATTGAACGAGAAAATGGAACTTTGGAATTTATTGAAGTTATAGAGGTAAATAAGCATGAATATTAAAAATTTGGACGGCATTGAATCTTTAGAAAAAAAATATGGTCCGATGACTGTTGGATTGTTTTTGCGCTCAATCCGCGAAACTGATGAATTGACTCAGGTTGAATTTGCAAAACGCTTAAAAATTTCAAGGGCTAATTTATGCGATATCGAAAAAGGCCGTAAGTTATTAAGCACTGAGCGTGCCATTAAATTTGCTAAACTTTTGAAATTGCCAGAGCTAACGATGATTAAATTATCATTGCAGGATTCATTACGACATTCTCGTGTGAATTATAATGTTGAATTAACGAAGGCTGCTTAGTTGCTCAAACAGCCGTATCGGTTTATCCTTATAAAAATCTTCACCAAGCTCAATCGGTAAATATGGCGTAAACTGTAAATAATTAATGTAGATTTTTTTCTTAACTTTGGCATGGTAACAATAGCCGCCCTTAAATTTTCTTTTAATTTCAGAGCTGATTTTGTAAATTGATTTGTACCAATCACGCTTTCTATACCAAATCGAATTGCCAGCTAATTTTTCTTCATACAGTTTGAAGGCTTCATCAATTTGTACTTTTTCTTCAGAAGTTACCTCGATATCTTTTTTAGACACTTCATCAGAGTAGCAATTAAGGTATGCCAAATCAGTATCAAAACATGCAATAAAATTTTCATATTCCAAAGCTTCATATTTTAGAAGTCTTGGAATATTCGAGGGATGAATGCGTTTTACGATCCAATTCAATTTATAAAGCTGCAAAAGATTTGCAGCAAAACAATTACAGTGATGATGAAATTGTTTCGACTTTTCAAAATATGAATAATCAGCATTATAGTGGAAAACTGGATGGACGTGATTTGCGAACAATAGATAGTGCGCTGAGCTCTCCGCCTAATTTTGGGCCCCGAGTTGCTTCATTTAGCAACGAACAGCAACGTCGAAATAGTCCAGAAAAAATGTATCAATTAATTAATAGCGTGTATCCTGGAGGAATTAAATATAACGAATTGACGAATCAAATTGAACTTAACAATATCAAAATTGAAGACAAAGATATTTCAACAGTCAGAAACGCTGCAAGAAGTTGTAATATTGATTCGTCAAAAGATTTTGTTGTCGACGTTATAGTTCAGGCAGCCCATCAGAATTCTTATGACCCATTCAAAACATGGGTTGAAAGTAAATCTTGGGATGGCATTACTGACCATATCGACAAGCTTTTTGAAACCTTAAAAATTAAAAAAGAATTTAGCAAGTACGATTCGCTTATCAGGATGGCTTTTCGAAGATTCATTATTGGCTCAATTTATAAATGTTATAACCCAGGAAAATACGGCGGATTTGTTTTTGTTTTGCACGGCAAGCAAGGCTTAGGAAAATCAAGATGGTTTTCAAAACTTGTTGATAAAGTTTCAGATGCTTGGAGCGAAGGCGCTGTCGACCCAGATAATAAAGACCATAAATTTTATTTAGCCGATTATATTTTTTTTCATATTTCTGAGTTGGATGCAATAACTGGAAAAAAGAAAGCGCATCACTAAAATCATATTTAGATGCAAAAAAGTTTTCAGCACGAAGACCGTACGGCATTTTTTCAGTAAATGGAAAATCTAAAGTCAGTTTTTTTGGGTCAGTTAATTCGGATACCTTTTTGCGTGATGTAACTGGTAGCCGGAGGTTTGCAGTTTGTCCGGTAGAAGCAATAGATGCAAATCATAATGTTGATACTCAGCAGGTCTTTGCCCAGGCTAAATATTTAGTTGAATCAGGCGAAGAGTATTTTTTTACAACAGAAGATGAAGATAATCTTGCTGAAATAAATCGTCATTTTTCTTTTGAATCTAAAGCGGCAATTATTATGGAAGAACTAGAGCAAGGTGGACCAAACGATTGGATGACGGTTGACCAAATAATGCAAAAATCTATGAGTAGTTTTGACCGCAATGTCCCAGAAGAGTTAAGAAAT
>JAYVKY010000135.1:0-3808 GCA_043767965.1 Pseudobdellovibrionaceae bacterium | reverse complement strand
TAGTGGCCGAGGTAACGTCAGTATTGATTTTGATTTAGATCGTAATATCGATGCCGCCATTCAAGAGGTTCAAACTAAAGTTTCACAAGCACTCAGACGACTACCGAAAGACATTGACCCGCCAGTGATCAGCAAATCAAACCCAGACGATCAGCCTATTTTATGGTTGGGTGTGACTTCAAAAGCTGCAACAAATCCAAATTTATCACTCAGCGAGCAAAAAATCGCTCGCCGTGAATTGATGAAATACACACAAGAGTATTTGAAAGATCAAATCACGACGGTCAGTGGCGTAGGTGATGTGACGTTGGGTGGCTTTTCCGACCCGATTTTGCGTGTACAGGTTCAACCTTTAAAATTAAAAAAGTATAACATTACAATTCTAGATGTGATTGAAGCCATTCGCACAGAGCATGCAGAGCTGCCGGGAGGGCAAGTTGACAATTCAAAATTGGTTTACAATGTCAGAATCAAAGGCGAAGCCAACACATTGTTAGATTTTCAAAAAATTATTATTTCAAAACGGGCAGGCCAATCTGTTGCCGACCCCAGTCAGCGCGTGCGTTTGACAGATGTTGCCAATGTTGAATTGGATTTAGCAGATAGCAAGCAAATTTCAAGATTTAACGGTGATATTGCCGTCGGTATGGGTATTAAAAAACAGCGTGGTACGAATGCCGTGGCCGTCGCGCGAGCGGTGAAAGCCAGGATGGCCGAAATTCAAAAAAATTTACCACCCGGTTTTGAATTTAAAATTAATTTTGATTCAACTTTATTTATTGAAAGATCTATTGCTGAACTAAATAAACATCTTTTGCTGGCTGTATTGCTGACAGCACTTGTCTGTTGGATATTTCTAGGAAGTTTTTCGGCGACAGTGAATGTGTTGTTGTCTATTCCGACGTCGATCTTAGGTACATTTATTGCTTTATATTTTTTGGGCTTCACATTAAATACGTTTACTTTGTTAGGCTTGACATTGTCGATTGGTATTATTGTTGATGATGCTATTATGGTTTTAGAAAATATTTTCAGATATAAAGAGCACGGTCGCAGTCAAATCGAATCCGCCATCATTGGTGCACGCGAAATTACATTCGCAGCAATCGCTGCAACAGCGGCAGTCATTGCGATTTTCTTACCCGTGATTTTTATGAAGGGCATTATCGGGAAGTTCTTTTTGCAATTTGGTATTACGATTTCATTTGCGGTATTTTTATCATTGATTGAATCTTTAACGATTACTCCGATGAGGTGTGCAAATTTTGTTAGTTACAGTACGCGTACAACGAAATTAGGTCTTTGGTTTGATCGGATGTTTGAAAAGTTTCAGATATTATACACAAAAATATTAAATTGGTGCCTTATTCACAAATGGAAAACATTAGGTGTTTCGCTTGTTTTGATGGTCGCTGGATTTTTTCTGGTTAAATTTATTCCGAAAGAATTTACACCGGCACAAGAGTCGGGGCTGCTCATGGCTCGGATGCAGTTGAAAACCGGGACGGCTTTTGCTGAAACAAATCAAAAAACGATTCTGATTGAACAATGGTTATTGAGTAATCCGAATGTCTTACAAGTTTTCAGCAGTGTTGGTGGCAGCTATGGCGGCGGTGCTGATTCAAATACAGCGATGATGTTTATTTCGTTGAATCCCAAAAAAACACGTCCTGACAGCCAAGAGGTTTTTTCAAAATCAGCCCGCGAAGAAATTAAAAAAATAATCGGTGGTGGTAAAATCACTTTGCAAGACCCCACAGCACGCTCATTTGGCGGTGGCGGGCGTGGGTTTCCGATTGAATTTGCAATGCAGGGCCCAGAATGGGTTAATTTGTCTGATCAAGCAGATCAGCTGATGGAAGAAATGAAAAAAAGTGGTCTGATGACTGACGTGGATTCAAATTTATTATTGGGACTGCCAGAAATTCAAATTATACCTGATCGTGAAAAAGCGGCCTCAAGCGGAATTTCAATCAGTACAGTGGCCGAAACAATTAATGCCATGATTTCAGGAATTAGCGCTGGACAGTATGCTGATGGCGGTAAAAGATATGACATTAAAGTTGATCTCGAGAAATCCCAAGATCAAATGAAGTCTTTAGAAAATATAAGTGTATCAAATATTAAAGGCAATTTTTTACCGCTCGCAAGTATCGTTAAATTTGAAAAACAGAAAACTTTACAGCAAATCAATCGGTCGAATCGTCAACGTTCGATTTCAGTTTATGCTAATCTTGAAAAAGGTGTGACGGCAGAAAAGGCTCGTGCGTTTATTGATGCCAAAAAAATAGAAATTTTAAAGCCCAAGTATATTTTAGAAAACAGTGGCTCTTCACAATCACAAAGTGAAACTTTCTCGGGGCTTTTGACGGCTTTGGTTTTGGGACTTGTCGTGGCCTATATGATTTTGGCTGCACAATTTAATTCTTTCTTAGATCCGATCACCATTTTAATGGCACTGCCGTACAGTATTTCAGGGGCCTTTTTAGGGTTGCTATTAACAGGACAGACATTAAATATTTATTCGATGATCGGTGTGTTGTTACTGATGGGTATTGTCAAAAAAAATTCAATCTTGTTGGTTGAATTTGCTAATCAAATTTGCGATCAAAAAAATATTTCAGCAACTGATGCAATGTTGTCGGCCGGACCTGTGCGCTTACGCCCGATATTGATGACTTCGTTTGCAACGATGGCAGGGGCAATTCCGTCGGCATTAGCCCGAGGCGAAGGCTCAGAATTGACCAGATCTATGGCGATTACATTAATTTCTGGGGTTTTTGTTTCAACGTTTTTGACTTTGTTTGTAATTCCTGCGATTTATGTGATGTTCGAAAAGTTTAAAAACCGTCAAAGAAATCTGCTTGAAACAAAATTGGCTTTTCAAAATGCAGGCACTGAAGGTTTATAGTTTTTTGTAAATTTATTTTTGAGTATTAATAGAGTCCCCATAGTTCAACTGGATAGAACAACGGTTTCCTAAACTGTAGATCCCCGTTCAAGTCGGGGTGGGGACACCAAACCTGATAATGTCTGACCAAACCCGATAATCCTGCCTGTCCCCTCTTTACGAATGGGTGGTGGGGCTCCGTCTTGTAAAAACCTTCGCAATCCGCCATCCGAACCATAGGATTTACCTCTTCTTATTGTATTTCTTCGGGCACCGCCCCAGAAATTTGCATTTACACAAGTTTATGAAACAAAAAACTTTTTTCAAACAAAATCGCAAAGAGCACGGCGGCGCTTTCTCTGATCAAAAACGCAGATCCAAGCGAATGCTTTCAACGAAACAGCCGGTTCATCTGACACTCAAGTCGGATCTGGCCTTTGGTTCCAGATCTTTATTGAAACACCAAAATTTAATCCGTCACGTGATTCGAAAATTTTCTAAACGGTTCAATGTAAAAGTATATCGTCATGCGATTTGCGGAAATCATATTCATTTGCTGATCCGGGGTGGTAGCCGGATTGGCTTACAGAATTTTTTCCGAGTTGTGGCCGGGCATATCGCACAACATATTGTAAAAGAGTTTCCGATCACGGTGTCAGAGCGAAAATACGCAGATTTTAAATTAAAACAAAAACAGGGCGGTGCCTCGGATGCCTTGCAAGCCTCGCAGATCTCAGCGCGTAGTAAGGGAAACGCGGCCAAAAAAGACGCGAGGTGCAGAAAAAATCAGCGGCGGTTTTGGGCGTTGTTGGTGTATACGCGTATTATCACGTGGGGACAGGAATTTAAAACCGTCAGTCGTTATATTTTACGGAATACGTTAGAGGCTTTAAATCTGATTGCCTATAAACCTAGAAA
>JAYVKY010000134.1:0-7005 GCA_043767965.1 Pseudobdellovibrionaceae bacterium | reverse complement strand
TAAGGCATACTGTTCGGTATTTGCATTCGGTATTTGGTTGAACGACAGGCCAATCTGTTGAGGGGTGCGCAGGCGCTTAAAGCCCCATGTGTTGATATCATCAGGTGATGTATGGTTGGGCGCCCACTTTGGATTTGCAAACGAATACTGTTTAATTCGATTCATTGGTAAACCCGCATCGCGCCGTGCTTGTGTTGAGTACATCACATCAAACGTGCCATTTGAATTTACATTTTTAATTAAATATGTATGACGAGTAAATGTTTCGGGTGCTGTTTCGATTTTATATAAAAACATGTCGCCAGGCTGAATACTTTGAATTGCTACTGGATAGCTATCGTTCGCAGATAAATTTTCTGTACCACTTGTGTCAATAGTAAAGGCTATAAATTCTGAAAGACGAAGATTGTCATCAGCAATGTAATCAAATATTTTTGTGGTATTTGTGACGGCGCGTTCGCTTGTTCGAAATGGCAACCCATTAGTTTTTGAATAGTAAATTCGCAGAGCATACGCGGCATCAGCACAATCTAATTTTAAATTTGAAAATGGCTGGCCTAAGTTCTTAAAAAATAGCGGGTCAACCTGTTTAAAAATAAAATTGGAGTACGCCTGTTCATCAGCAGGCGTCCATTCGCGCATTGTTTGCCAAACTGCGGCTTTGGAATTGAGTGCAAAAAAAAATATAAAATAAATTATTTTCATAATCCTAAATATTCTTCATACGTGCAATAGCGATCATCTTTAATACCGCCGCCGTCAATGTCGATAATTCGCGTCGCTGTGGTTTGAATAAATTCGTGGTCATGACATGTAAAAATTAAAGTGCCTTTGAATTTTTTAAGCCCTTCGTTCACAGCCGAAATACTTTCTAAATCTAGGTGTGCGGTTGGGCCATCCATTAACAAAACATTTGCGCCAGATAACATCATCTTTGAAAGCATACAGCGCACTTTTTCTCCGCCGGATAACACATTTGATTTTTTCAATGATTCTGTTCCGCTGAAAAGCATTTTACCCAAAAATCCGCGAATAAAAGATTCGTCTTTTTCTGTCGAAAATTGACGAAGCCAATTCACAAGATCTAGTTCTGAATCTTGAAAATATTCTGAATTGTCAGCTGGTAAATAGGCCTTTGTGGTCGTTACGCCCCAGGCGATACTGCCTGTGTCAGGCTTAATTTTATCATTTAATATATCCAATAAAACAGTTTTAGCTAAATCATTTTTACCAAGCAGTATAACTTTATCACCCTTTTTTAATGTAAAGCTGACATTCTTTAAGATGGGCTCGTTTTCAATTTTGTATGACAAATTAGAAACTGTTAAAATATCTTGGCCGGCTTCGCGCAAAGATTCAAAGCCCACGTAGGGCCGTTTTCGGCTTGATGCAGGCATTTCATTAAAAGTTAATTTTTCTAAAGTTTTTTGTCTGGATGAGGCTTGGCTGGATTTTGAAGCGTTTGCACTAAAGCGCGCAATAAATGCCTTTAATTCTTCAGCCTTATCAGCGCTTTTTTTATTTTGATCAGATAATAATCTCTGCTGCAATTCGCTGGCTTGCAGCCAGAAATCATAATTTCCTGTAAAAGCGGTGACTTTGCCGTAATCAATATCGGCGATATGTGTGCAGACGGTATTTAAAAAATGCCTGTCATGTGAAACAACAATCACTGTATTTTTAAAATTCATTAAAAATTCTTGAAGCCACTTGATTGCATAAATATCCAAGTTGTTTGTTGGCTCATCCAATAATAAAATATCTGGCTGACCAAAAAGGGCCTGTGCTAAAAGTACTTTTACTTTTTCTGAATTTGTTAATTCTTTTAATAATTTATTGTGTGCCTCTTCGTTGATGCCAAGGCCCGCCAGCATTGCCGCTGCTTCGGATTCGGCCTCGTACCCATTCATCTCGGCAAAATGCATTTCTAAAATTCCAGCGCGCTCGCCATCGGCATCTGAAAAATCAGCTTTTGAATAGATCGCCTCTTTTTCTTCCATGATTTGAAATAATTTTTGGTTACCCATTAGCACCGTTTTTAAAACCGTTGCTTCGTCAAATTCAAAATGATTCTGCTTTAAAATAGACAGTCTGGCGTCAACAGCCATAATGACCTCGCCGCTATTAGGCTCAATCTCGCGCGAAAGCACTTTTAAAAATGTTGATTTGCCGGCACCATTCGCGCCAATCAAGCCATAACAATTGCCCGGTATAAATTTAACGGTTGCGTCTTCAAATAGTTTTTTACCGCCAAAACGTAGCGACACGTTGCTTGTGCTGATCATAAATATCCTCTGAATTTTATTATTGAATGGAGGCTATTTCATACTCGCGTTTTGCTCCACCCGCAAGAATTGTTATTATTTCGCCGGCCCGCTGACCGATCAGCGCCTTCCCAAGGGGGCTTTGGTAAGTGACAACTTGGATTGTTTGATTTGAAAACTTCACGGTTTGGCCACCGCCCAGGGGCATAATAAACAAAAATTGTGTTTTTTTATTCGAAAAAACCTCAACCAATGCCCCAATTGATACAACCGCACCATCGTGAAAAAATTTTAGGGCGGTACTTTTAAAACACAGCAGCACATCTTGCATTTCGGCTACGCGCTGCGCCTGCGCACTTGCCAAATACGACGCCTCAAGGCCGCGAGTATCATATTTATTTTCTGGTTTGTTTTCTGGGTCCGTCGCGTAATTCGCTGTGTCTTTGGCAGCGGTTTTTAAAATAGCCAACTCTAATTCTATGGCCGCGATAAATTGCCGAATGATTTCGGATTTGTTCATCATTTTTTATTTAACCACTGAATATATAAATCAATTAATTTATTTTTCTCGGCCAAATCCTTGAACCCGTCAGGGGGCATTTGCGCAAAACTGTTTTCACCTTTAAGATGTAATAAAATTTGGTTTTGTTTTTTCATTTGTAAAATTCGCGATTCATTGCCTTCGAAATCAAATGGCGCCAACTCTAAACCACGGGCATCTGCACCCGAATGACAACCCGTGCAGTGTTTATCAATCAATTGATTTTGCACCAAGGCAAAAATTGGCGCGCTTGGTCCAGCAAGAGCTTTTTCAAGTTTTTCTTTCAACTGTTGATTTTTTGTCTCATCACCTGATTTTATAACTTTAGGAATTTCATTAACGGGCTTGCCGTCTCCAATAGTTGGGTCATAAAATAATCGCAAAACTTTTCTGTTTTTATCTTCGACAATTAAAACCGAGCCATCAGACATTTCAGACAAACCCACAGGGCTGCCCTTGGGTTGATTGCCATTTGCGTCCCAACCGTAAACAATACTTAAAGGATCTTTGGTTGGCAGGCCTTTGTCGTCACGCAAATAGGCAATAATTCGGTGGCCTCGCGGTTCATATCCATGCAGTGAAATTAGCATTCTGTTTTTGTACCAGGTTGGAAATAAATTTCCTTGATAAGTCATAAGGCTTAGTGGCGACGAGTGTGCTGGCATCAACAAATGTGGCATTTTTTGCGAACTGCAATTATACCCCGCCCATTCTGGATTATTTAAATTATTATCATAACAATAGGGCCAACCGTAATTTTGACCCTCAACCAGAATATTAAATTCTTCGTGTGGCAAATCCGTATTTGATAAATTTTTGTCATTTTCAAAAATATTGTCGCGGCCGTTTTCAGCTTGAAATAAATTTTGACCGCTTTTATTCCACAACAGACCCATTGAATTTCTAAGCCCCTTAGAATAAATCACAAAGTTTTTTGAATACGAGCCATCACTATTTTTTAAATATTTGCGAACCTGGGCTTGGCCCATTTCTTGGTCTTCAGCCTCTGAACATTCTGCTTTTTGATCAAAAATACTGCCTTGTTTTTTACAAACATTCGTTGCAGACCCAACATTAATGTATAAATTTTGTTGGTCATCAAAAGTAAAAACTTTTAACGGGTGCAGACCCGAGTTTGGCAAATCAGCTATGACAATTTGAAAAGAATTTTCAATCGGATTTGCAAATGGGTCAAGGCGCACAATCATTGATGTCGAGCTTAGGTAAATTTTTTGATCGGGCCCGCGCAAAAGCAAATGCGGTCGATCAAGTGCTTTTTTGACTATGGGGTTGTTCGAAGTTGCCGCATCCAAAATTGTTTTTCGAATATATTTTCCATTCACAAGCGTCAGTAAATAAATTTTACCGTTTGATTCTTTCCAGCCGCCCATATCAACCAGTAAAATATTTTTTGAATCAATTTGTAAAGCCGTACGCGGAAACACAGTGCCTTCGCCATTATCCAAAAGACCCACACAAAACCCTGGTGCTGTTTTTAAATTAATTTTAGGAAAGCCGCCACACAAACCCCTTGTGTCATAGGCGTGCAGCGTAGCCAGTTTCCGCTCATCCCAATTTTTTGCATAATCAGCGATTTCGGTCTGAAATTCGTTTTGTTGAATAGCTTGTGTTTTTATAGTCTGCGTTGAACAAGATAATAAAAATAAGAATCCAAAAAATATTTTCTTCATTTCTTTATAGTATAAAGAAACACAATTGATCCCAAGCACAATGTGACTTTACACCCCAAGACTTACGTCTGATTTTATAACTGCATTTTTTTGAAAACCGACACCCACTGTGTTATGGTAAATAAATGAATTCTGCTGTAAAAAAAATTAAAACTGTTCACGAGCAATGGTTGGAGCTACCAGATATTGTTGTTGGTGAAATTATCGCTGGCGATTTACACGTCAGCCCAAGGCCTGCGCCACGACACTCAATTGCCAGCTCTGTTTTGGGTGCAGAACTAATGGGACCATTTAATTTCGGAAAAAATGGTGGCCCCGGCGGCTGGATTATTTTGGACGAACCTGAATTACATCTGGATGGCCATATTTTAGTTCCCGATATTGCGGGCTGGCGGCGTGAGCGCATGCCAGCCATTCCTGATGAAGCTTTTTTTTCATTAGTTCCCGATTGGGCCTGCGAAGTTTTATCGCCGAGCACTGCGGTTTTAGACCGTGTAAAAAAAATGCCTTTGTATTTAAGTTTAGGATTAAAATATTTTTGGCTGGTTGATCCCATTGCCCGTACGCTTGAAGTCTATGAAAACGACCACCAAGTTTGGAAATTAATTTGCTCGTATGCAAATGATGACAAGGTTCGCGCAATACCATTTGATGCCCTAGAGATCGAACTTGCTGATTTGTGGGGATAAGAAATAAAAAGCCCCGAATTTCTTCGAGACTTTTCTGTTAAACATTAATCTTGTAAGCCGGAAGGCATTACATCATGCCGTCCATACCGCCCATGCCACCCATTCCACCGCCGCCTGGCATTTGTGGAGAATCTTTTTTAGGCGCTTCAGCAATCATAGTTTCAGTTGTTAACATTAATGATGCTACTGATGCTGCGTTTGTTAATGCGCAACGAACAACTTTAACTGGATCAATAACGCCGTCTTTTAATAAGTCAGTGTACTGATCAGTATACGCGTTGTAACCCCAGTTTGTTGCTTTTTCTTGTAAGATACGATCAACAACAATCGCGCCGTCAAGGCCTGCATTGATTGCAATCTGACGAACAGGCTCTTCGCACGCACGTTTAATAATGTTTGCGCCGAATTTTTCATCTTCGGTGAATTTAGCCTTAGTAATTTGTTGAGAAGCGCGCAATAAAGCAGTTCCGCCGCCAGCAACAATGCCTTCTTCGACCGCTGCGCGAGTTGCATTAAGAGCATCTTCAACGCGAGCTTTTTTCTCTTTCATTTCAACTTCTGAACCGCCACCAACGTGAATCACTGCAACACCGCCAGCAAGTTTTGCTAAACGTTCCTTCAGTTTTTCTTTGTCATAGTCAGAAGTTGTTTCTTCGATTTGAGCCTTGATCTGAGCAACGCGGGCAGTGATGTCTGTTTTTTTGCCGGCGCCATCAATAATTGTTGTGTTGTCTTTGTCAATCACGATACGTTTTGCAACACCTAGGTGCTCGGCCGTCGCCTGCTCAAGCTTCATTCCAAGATCCTCAGAAATAACTTGTGCTTTTGTTAAGATCGCAATGTCTTCAAGCATCGCTTTACGACGATCGCCAAAGCCCGGTGCTTTAACTGCGCAAACATGCAATGTGCCACGTAATTTATTAACAACAAGTGTTGCTAAGGCCTCGCCATCAACATCTTCAGCAATAATTAAAAGCGGGCGACCTTGTTTTGATACAGCCTCAAGAACACCGATCATATCTTTCATAGAAGATATTTTTTTATCATAAACTAAAACATATGCGTTTTCTAAAACAGTTTCCATTTTTTCTGCGTTAGTTACGAAATACGGAGACAAATAACCGCGATCAAATTGCATGCCTTCAACAGTTGTTACTTCTGTTTTTGCAGTTTTTGAATCTTCGATCGTGATAACGCCTTCGCGTCCAACTTTGTCCATTGCGTCGGCTAACATTTTTCCGATTTCAGGATCATTGTTGGCAGAAATTGAACCGACTTGTGCAACTTCGTTTGAACCCTTAACTGGTTTTGCCATGTTTTTTAAATCTTCGATGATGATTCCAACAGCTTTATCAATACCGCGTTTGATCGACATTGGATTGTGCCCCGCAGAAACTAATTTGGCGCCTTCGCGATAAATAGCCTGAGCCAATACAGTTGCCGTTGTTGTTCCGTCGCCGGCCTCGTCATTTGTTTTTGACGCAACTTCTTTAACCATTTGTGCGCCCATGTTTTCAAACTTGTTTTCAAGTTCAATTTCTTTGGCAACAGTAACGCCGTCTTTTGTGATTAATGGTGAACCGAATGATTTATCAATAACAACGTTACGACCCTTAGGTCCCAGTGTAACTTTAACAGCGTTTGCTAAAACGTTAACACCTTTTAAAATGTGTGATCTAGCGTCTTCAGAAAAAATTAAAATTTTGCTCATGAAATTCTCCTTAAATTGTTGGTTATTTTTTAAAATTAAATGTTAAGGCGCTTCCGCGCCAAATTTGAATTTAATTACTGCACAATTCCCAAAATATCTTCTTCGCGCA
>JAYVKY010000133.1:0-3042 GCA_043767965.1 Pseudobdellovibrionaceae bacterium | reverse complement strand
TGATTACGAAACCCTCCCTGAAAAAACTAAAGACACCTCGGCTGCGCTATATGACACAAAATCGGAATATCTGATGGCCGTATCACAACAGCAATCAAGCCGTTCAGCGTCTGATGCTTTTCCGTTTTTAGCCAGTGATAACAAGCGCGTAAAACTTGAAATTACAGAAAAAACTTTACGAATTGTTGAAACCGAAAAAGATTTGCGCTTTGCCTCGAACACGACAAATACAAAACTTGTTTTAGAAATACCGATCGAACATGTTCAATACGCGTGCGCCAACGATAAATACGGCAATTGCACAAATAAAGAAGAAGAATCTACCAAAGTACCTTGGCAAGAACGAAGTACTCTTCGAATTAAATTCGAAGAGGCCAAATCAGGCCAACTTGATATGTTACCAATCATGTCAAGCCAGACCTATGGTGAAGACTGTTATGAAGAAATCAGTTCACAATTAATCAAATCCGATATCGAAAAAGATGCCATCAACTTTCAAGTTTTAAGAACATTTAAAACAAAATTAAATTGCGTCAACAGCGACGCGGCATCGATGGCTGAATTAACGGCTGATGCGACAATCAGCGCGGTTTATCATTATTCACTGGTTAAAGTGGATTCAATTTTATCAAAAGATTATAAAACAATTTCTTACCCCGTTTCATCAAAAGACGAACAAACTTTTGGTTTTTTCAGTACAAGCCGCACACAGCTTGATACGGATAACAACAACACAGATAAAAGTATTATTCAAATTATGAATCGGTGGAATCCAAATCGTAAAGAAATCGTATATTACCTGAGTGATGAATTTGCCAAACCTGAAAATAAGTTGGTTAAGCAATTGACTTACCAAACCGTTGAAAATATCAACGATGGCCTGGCAACTGCCGGCGTAAATTTTCGTATCAATTTAAAAGAACCCGCTGGTAAAATCCCCGGTGATATCAGAAACAGCATGATCGTCCTTGTCGAAGACCCCGTCGCAGCCAGTGTGATTGGTTATGGCCCACAAACCGAAGACCCCCAAACCGGCGAAATTGTTTCGGCCCGTACAGTGTTGTTCTTAGGTACTATTAAAAAATATATAAAATATACTTACGACGATATACTTCGTGAAAAGAAAAATGCCAAATTACAATTGGTGAAATCTGAAGCTGCTAAATCAGGTCAAGCTGTTGCTATTACTGGATCATTATCACTTTCAGAAGGCATGCTAGCCTTAGTTGACGGAAAGAAAAAAACTGGCCGTACATTTAATCTTGAAAAATTAAATAAAACTGTGCTTTCTAAGTTAAGTAATAAGGTGGCTGCACCGTTAAATAAAAAATTGGCACCAGGAATAGGCCTTGGTACACAAAAAGTACAAATTGAAAATTATATTAAAAATTATAAGGCCAACAGAAATGATTCGTTTTCTGGTACAGATTTAAAATCAAAAATTAATTACCTGCAGTTCGCAAAAAACTGTGCAATGTCACCAAACAAAGAATCTATGGTGGGATCGATCAGTAAAAATTTAGCAGACAAATTTGACGACAATGCCAAGGAATGGGAACAGCTATCACCTGAAGAAAAAGAACATGCAATCCAAATTATTTTACCTGAAATTTGGGTGGCTACTTTAATTCATGAAATGGGACATAACTTGGGCTTACGACATAATTTTCAAGGCTCTGAAGACAAAGCAAACTTTTATACTGACAAGGAACTGGCTGATCAAAAAGTGATTGATCGCACTGAGGTTTCAAGTTCAGTGATGGAATATATCGATGATTTAAAAGCCTTAACTGTTTTAGGTAAATATGATATTCCCGCACTAAAATTCGGATACCTTCGTCAAGTTGAAGCAACAGCTGCTGATGGCACTGTACAGACTTTAAATGTTCCAACAACTTTAGAAAACTTAAAAACAGACTTGGCGTTAAAAGAATACGGCTATTGCACAGATGAACACACCGGTATCAATGCCGGCTGTAAGCGTTTTGACTTGGGCACTTCATACACAGAAATTACTCAGAATTTAATCAAAGGTTACGAAGAGGCCTACTCAAAAAGAAATTTACGTGATGGTCGCGCTAGTATGAGCCTGTATGAAGATTTAACATACGCAAATCGCATCGGTGGAATTTTTGAAGATTTACGTATCATGATGGAAGTCAGTGAACGCATCAAATACAGATATAAACTGACTGACAAATCTGAAGAATGGGAAAACATTCCGTTCTTAAAAGATTTAAAAATTGCAACTTTAATTGGTGGTCAGTTTATGGCAAATGTGATATTAGTGCCCGACACGACATGCGCAGTAGCATTTGCTGCCAAGCCAACCGAAATTGTTGCGGTCATCAATTTAAACCAAGTCGATCCCGAAGCAATTAATTGCTTTAAGGCACAACTCAACGAAAAGTATTTAGTCGTTGGTCAGGCTGGTAAATCATTTAATTCTAAAAAAGATCTGGAAAGTAAAAATGCTTACGTTGATCAAATTGATGTTCGTGGTATTTGGATTGATAAGTTGCTTGCGACTCGTACTTTGATGAATCGTCAAATTGGAATATTTAGTATGGATAAAAATTTAGACAGTTTTTTAAATGTCAGTGAATTACGTGCTGGTATTTTAGATGCTGTCAGTGGCGTAATGACAGACAATGTCGTTGCTAAAGTCCCTTTCAAATTAATTGATGGTTCAACGGCTGAATTTGAAATTAGTTATGATATGTCAGATTCTCAGATCATCGAAAAATTAATCCGCCCTTCGATCGCTAAACGCTTCGGCATTAATGAAAATGTTTCGACTAAATTACAACAAATTGTAGCAAGTACTTTAGCGCGCAATGCGATTGATCCATCTGGTGTAAATGCAACTGACAATGTTTTAGCTGATATAGTATCAGTTCATAGATTTAGTACAGTCAGTGATGTGAATACGGATCCATCGAATCTATCAGTACTGCTAGACAATACAAATTATATTGCAACAAAATCAAATTTATTTGCATTAGATGCAATCGGCAACTTGTCAATCTCAGCGCAACTTGA
>JAYVKY010000132.1:0-8903 GCA_043767965.1 Pseudobdellovibrionaceae bacterium | reverse complement strand
TTCAATTTCTAAATGATTAATTTGAATCCAATTGGGTTCAATAAAAAACATGTAGACTGAAAGTCCAACACCTAAAATGGTCGAATAGAGTAGCGCCTTATTTTTTAAAATTAATTTCACCTTTTTTATTAAATGGGATTGTGAAAAAACCAACCTTGGCCGAGCCGGACAATTCATAATTTTTAGTCATTGTTTTATTCAAGAAGCTATTAATAAGGCTTCCCAGTGCATTGTATTTAAAGGTGAGCGGAATACTAACATCGTTTGACCCATTGGCAGGAATATCAACGCCCTGATCAAAAACACCTTCTGTTGCCTGAAGACCAGATAATTTTAAATTGTATGCCACGTGATCCAATTTTAACGGCACTGGATTTAAGTTATTCACATTTAATTTTAAATTCACAGAGACCTGTTCTGCTGTGATATTTGAAACTGCAAAATCTAAAATTTTGACCTCGGGGTCTTTTAAAATATCCTGTGTTAATAGGGCGCAGCTTGATAGAAATAAAATTGCTACGACAAAAAAAATATTTTTCATGCTATAATCGCGTATCGATGGGCTTCCAAGTTAAGCCTTCTTTGCCTTGCCATTTTCCGCGCGGTCGGTAAATACGGTTTTTTTCGTATTGTTCTGCACAGTGTGCAATCCAACCTGCGACACGAGAAACTGCAAATATCGGTGTAAAAATATCTGTTGGTATTCCCATTGCGTGATAAACGGTTGCTGAATAAAAATCGACATTTGGCATAAGGCCTTTTTCTTTTTGCATCGTATCGTCGATCAACGCAGACATTTCGTACAGTTCAGGTTTGCCAATTTTTTTCGTCAGCTGTTCTGAAAATTTTCTTAAAATAGCCGCGCGTGGATCACCATCCTTATACACGCGGTGACCAATACCCATTACTTTTTCTTTTGCAGCTAAGGCGTCTTTGACAAATTGTTGTGCTTTTTCCATGGTTCCAATTTTAGCCAACATCACCATGACTTGTTCATTGGCTCCGCCATGAAGTGGACCTTTTAGGGCACCAATCGCAGATACAACAGCAGAATGCATATCAGATAATGAAGAGGCTGTGACACGCGTAGCGAATGCAGAACAATTTAATTCGTGATCAGCATGTAAAATTAAACACGTATCAAACAGCTTTACCATCTCGGCGTCAGGTTCTGTGCCCTTCAGCATGTACATAAAATTCCAAGCGATGGATTGGCCCGCTTTCGGCGATAAAATTTCGCGCTTATTTCGAATTGCCTCGAACGCCGTAACCAACGATCCCATCTTAGAAGTTAAGCGAATTGCTTTTCTTTGATTTGCCTCTATAGAGCTATCATTTGATTCTGCATCCCAGTGTGACAATAACGAAACTGCTGTACGTAACCATGCCATCGGGTGAACATTTGTAGGTAAAGTTTTTAGTACCGAAATAAATCCAGCCTCTAATGTCATGTTTTTATTTAAATCAAATTTAAAAGTTTCAAGTTCAATTTTAGTCGGCAACCTGTTGTTCCATAATAAAAAAACGACTTCTTCAAATGTGGAATTTACAGATAAATCTTCAATTGTATAACCACGATAAATAAGCGTATTCCCCACGATAAACGAAATAGCAGTCGTGCAAGCCACAACACCTTCTAAACCTTTATCTAATGCACCTTCGTAAATATTGATTTCTGCCATATAAGAATCCTCTGTTTAAATTTTGTGAGTCTTATTTTTAGCAAATCAGCTATGACTTGGCTAGCTTGATTATTTTGTCTTTAACAGAAATCACGACGACAGTCTGATCACGCAGTGGGGTATCTAGACCCGACTTTATTTGCGCAGCCACCAATAAATCATTTCTCAGATCATGAACTGATTTAACTTTTGGCGATTGAATAATTTCTGCCATTTCGTCCCGTGTTAAAACATCCATCAAACCTTCAGTAACTAAAATGATTTTAGATCTGGGCTCTAGGTTTAATTTAATTTCTGAATAAGTCGGGCTATAGGCCGGGCCAAGCCCTGTACTGCTTGAAGAAATAAGCTGTAGGGGCTCGTCATCGTTTATAAAAAAACCTTGAATCCTACCTACTGCACAAAAAGTAAAAGTCCAATCTTTGCGGTCGATGATAGCATACAAAGCTTGCACTTGATCTGTATCTGCAGCCAAATTTTTAAGTTCATCACCGATATGCTCCATAACTTTGGCAGGGGGCATTCCCTTTTTAGCTTCCATAATATGCGAAACTTTTAATATCAGTGATAAAAATAATGCCGACATTGCATAACCCGTCGCTGAAGATATGATAACACCAAATTTCATTTTATCTTCGTGCTTAAAAATATCAAAATAGTCACCACCAAATTTTGTACCATAAACAAACTTGCGACTAAATTCAAAACCCGGAAACTGCGGCATTTCGGTTGGCGACAGATATTTGTATATTTGATTTAACAAACGCACATCATCATTTGATTTTGTCATCAATTGATCGAGTTTTTGTGAAAACTTTATGAGTTCATTTTTATAAGCTAAAACTTCGATTTGCTTAGATTGAAGTTCTGATCTTAAATACAAGATTTCTGATTTTAATTTTTCAATTTCGTCGTCTGACATTTAATGATTTTAGAAGGTTGCCACTGGCGTTGACAACCTTTTTGTCAGCTAGTCTTAGGGCGTGAATTTAACTTAGACTCTGTAGAGCTATCTTTAAATGGGCAGTTTCGGCCTCAGACATTTTCAGCAAACGATTTGGCAACCCTTCAACAAAAGGGGCAATCATTTTTTCATTCAACTTTTGTTGACAGAAATCTTTCAATTCAAATTTAAATTTACGGCTTAGGCTTAATTTATTTAAAATTTCTGCAGAACTGTATGAAATGATCCAGTCAGAAGGCTCGGTCGTATATCGCGCATAAAAATGCCCCCATAAACTTAAGACCACGAACTGGATGAAGTTATGTAGCGCGACTGCGAAAATAAAAAATTCAAATCGATTGATTGTCATTGTTGTTGAAAAATAGCCGAAATTTTTTAGATTTACGTATATAAAATAATTTAAAATAGCTGATGTAAATACTGCAGCAATTTGTGCCAAAGAAAAATACATCCATACTTTTTTAATTTTACTTTGCATAAAAGTCATTAGCTTTAAGTTCCTGCGGGCCGAAGCAAAAAAAACACCAGTTACCCCACCCACAGAAATTAAAACATGAATTTCTCCGTTCGAAATTAACCAAGCAAGAATAGACAACCACAAAATTTCAATATTTACGAGGCTTGCCAAAACAGTAAAGATCAAAAAACCCCACAAAAAATTTTCGCTGTACGCCCAAAATACAAGTCGACTATCGGCTTCGAAAAAAGAATGTATTGAAAACTGGTATCTGAGTGGATTTATATATAATAACGCAAAAATAATAATCAAAGACCAATTCGCAAGAGCTGAAAAACACATTTGCATCAATGCACTTTTTTTGTCAGTCATTTTAAAGTCATAGGCAACCAATGATTCGTGCTGGACCTTACTGGCTGAAAATTGCAGTAATATTTTTTTAATTTGTTGTGCGATCAATCTATACCTCCATAAATATCATATCGGATTATTTTACCTTTGATAGCCCCTGAAGGCGATAATAAAGATTCTGCAGACACAGGGCGCTTAACAACACAGCGCTTGAATTTTTTAGAATCAAGTGCCAGTTTTAGAACATTCGACGCATCTTCATCGGCGCCAATAAGATTTTTAAAGAGTACCATCTCTTGTTTTGGCAGCGCAGACTTTTTCTTTTGCGGAAACATAGGATCGAAATAACAAACGTCAAAATTTTCCACAGTCGAATTCAGATACGCCTGACTTTCTGAGAAAACAAAGTTGATATTTTTTTTGTATTCGTCATTCCATTTTTGTTGTGCATTTTGCAACGTCAAAAATAATAATGGATTCCGCTCGATGGCAGTGACCTGATAGCCTAATTGCACTAAAAAAATGGCATCGATGCCCATGCCTGCTGACAGATCTAGAATACGTAGTCCTTTTGCGCCACTACCTAGGGCTCGGCTTAGTGGCTCTGAACTTATACTTAATTTTTTCTTTTTATAATTTTCTGAATCATTCTGAAAATCGATTCTTAACTTTCGATTTTCAGAATCAATAATTGTCGGACATGGTGAATCGAAAATAATTTTTATTTTTTGATCAGCGTGATAATTTTTAGTTAAAAATGATTTCCAGTATTCTGACAAATCTACGCACTGGGAATCTTGCACAACGAAATCAATTAAGTTAGCCAATTGAGCTTGCTTCCTATGTACCAGCAGAGTTCTAAAAACAATAAAACAACCATTAACAAAAAATTTTTATTCCCTATTTTTTTAGCTGCAACTAAATCAGAGCCTACTGGTGATGAAAGTTCTGAAAAATGTATTGCTGTGGGTATTGACCAAAAAATAAGGGTCAATGCACTTAGCCATGTCCAAAATGTACTGGCATAAAAATAATGGTATAAAATCCAGACTGAATTTAAAATAACAAGCCAAAAAATAAGAAATTTTTTAGAGGCATCGAAACCCATCTTATTCATCGTATTCTGGATACCGGCTTGTGATGATGACAGCAAGTTCGAAAAATTATTTAGGTGTACTAAAAATAAAACGGCAGTTCCCCACAGAACACCAAAAATTAAAACTTCAGTATCGATACCAGCACCTAAAGCGACTTGATACCCCGAACACAACCCAGGCCCAATCAGTAAAAATAAAATGACTTCACCAAGTCGTTGGTTTTTAAATGAATTTTTTTTAAAAAATTGCCCCAGTAAAAATAAAACTAAAACTACTCCAACAACGCGCAGCTCTTCTTTTTGTAAAAGATAAACTGGCACTGAAATACCAGCTGCTAAAAATATAAATATCCAACTGATTAGGCTGACCTCGGTAGCCGTAATCCAACCCTTCAATAAGGGTTTTGGCAGTTCAGGCTGGATGACACGATCATATCCGGAAATATGATCGTTCAAATCACTTCGCAGATTAAGCCCTGCATATAAAAATAACATTGATACCGAGGCTACTAAAAAACTGATTGGATCAAAAAAACGATCATCTAAATAATTTTTTATAGCAATAAAAAATAAGGGGACAATGATCAATAGATACGACCGCAGCTTAATCAGATGAGCCCATAAAACCAAAAATTGAGGCCTTTGGATATCCGCAGCCATTACAATTTCAAATGTAACAGTCTCGTCGACGGTTCCGACATTTAAGGTTTTCACTGGCAATGCAATTTCCGATGTCGAAAATGTGCCCATCAAATATTTCATAAATTCAGCGTCAGTTTTTTTAAAGGTTTTAAAACTCACCAGTGCCCCGAACCTGCTGTCGGCTTTCGACGCCAATATAAAATCTCGGTTAATGGTTTTAAAGACTCAAATAGTTCAGCAGAAACAATTTTTTGATTTAATTGTGATAGATGATGCTGGTAAATATCAATTAATTTTGAATTTAGAATATCGAACTCAGAAACTTTGTGATCAAAAATTTTCTCGCCATCAACCGCCGAAAAACATTTGTGAAAATCAGACATTGTTTTTGACTTAATCATTTGATCAATTTGTATTCGGTCCATTTTTTGACTAGCAAATGAACCAAATGAATTTAAATACCCTGATCGCAGATCACCCAAGATGGCTTTTTCTTCAAAGTTACGAATATTGTAATCAAGCAAATCATCACTGCGCTGAAAAAGTTGGCCTAAAATTGTACCCATCTCTTCAAGGCACAAATGTAAATCTGAATCATAGTTCTCTTGAGCCATAAATGGTGCACGCAAACACCATTTAAATAATGAAGCAGTTTTTAAATTATGAATGCGATCAAGCTGCTCGGGAGTCACAAAAAAATCACCGACGATTGAATCCTGAAGCCATTCCCCTTCAAGCAAATCCGAAATAATTTCACTCGTATACTGAACCAAACGAATATTTCCGTGCGCTGATAAATTCACCATGACTCTGGCTAATAAATAATCTCCAGCAAGAACCGCGTATTCAGGCGAATATTTGCTCCATGCAGCAGGCTTTCCGCGACGCAAAACTGAACGATCAATCAGGTCGTCATGCAAAAGTGAAGCATTATGAATAAATTCAATAGTTTGACATAATAAATTTTGTAAATCTTTGGGTACTCCGATAGGGTCGCTAACCATTTGAACAAGTTTTGAGCGAAAACCTTTTCCACCAGAAAATAATTCGTCATACAACGAATTTAATTTCGGAAGATAGGCTGGAAAATCTGTGGGACTAAATATTTTTACATTCATAATGTATCGGCTATTTTCCTTGAAGTTTCGCTTGAGTCAAGACGCAGGTCTCGAGTAGGGTAATTTTATGTCAAACAATACTTCATTTTACGAAAATGGCTTACGCTTTGAGTGCCAAGGCTCTGGCAAATGCTGCACATCCCACGGTGAATTTGGCTTTGTATTTTTAACGATCGACGATCGCAGACGATTTGCTAAGCATTTTAAAATTGCAACTGCCGCCTTCACAAAAAAATATTGTGAATACCGTGAATCCGAACAAGCTTGGCACTTAATTGAAGATCCTAAAAATACAGACTGCATGTTTTTAAAAGCCAAGAAATGCTCTGTCTATGAAGCTCGGCCCACTCAGTGCCGCACTTGGCCCTTTTGGCCCGAAGTCATGAACGCTAAAAGTTGGAAGTCAGAAGTTGAAAGCTTCTGCCCAGGTGTTGGTAAGGGTCCGCTTTGGTCAAAAACAGAAATTGAAAAAGTCATGGCCGAGGACCACGAAAATTCAAAAAAGATAGGAACATAAGAAATGCAGACAATGTTTTTAATTTTATTTTTCGCGCTCAATTCATACGCAGAAGAAATTTTTAAATTTGGTATGAATGACGTCTCGATTTTATTTCCGTTACCCGCAGCTGACAAATTTCAACAACTATGGGGTACCGAATTTCAAACTCAAAATGGCGTCCTATTGCCAGAAAATTATTTTTTGAAATTGCCAGTAATGGTCCTTAAGCCCAACGCCGAAATCAAAGACAATATTAAAGTCATCGGCCTTCGGATCGACCCCTGCTTTAACGAACAGGTAGGTCCCGTTAAATGTGAAAAACAAATCAGACTTATTTGGCAACCGCTATCTGTCGTGCAAAACACTGTAACCACACTGGATGCCTCAATTCATACATTTTATTCTTTAACTGATTCTGAGTTTTCTGGACTGATTGATGAACTTAAAAAAATAAATTCAAATTATCCCGACAGATTAACTGCACAGACGTATTTGCAATTAAATCCAATTTTAAAATCTGAAACACTGTCTGGAAATTATTTTAAAGCACTGACAAGCTTGATTCAAAAATATACGGGTGAAAATAAATTAACACGCATGACTTTTATGATTATCGCAGGTGGCGAAAACGTTTGGATTTTTGGCGGATTTAATATTTTAAATCAAACGGCAATCCCAATCCAAATCCCCCGCATCAATGCGCGCATTCAAGAATTCAGAAATTCTGCAGGCCCAATGCCTTTTTGGTTTCAGGGTGGCATTTATCCAGAACCCAAGCAAAAAAGTAATCTGAATATCTTGGTTAAAGATTCCAGACAACTATCACCAGAAAATGAGGCCGAAATTATCGAAGCCACCAGGTCAGCATTTCAATTTGAAAATCCGAAACTGCATAATCCAGGCACTGTCGATTGCGTCAGCTGTCACGCCGCCCAAGTGGCAAAATCTTGGTCAATGAAACAATATCCATGGCTTGATTTAAGCAATCAACTTTTAGCAGACATTTATCAAAATACAAATAACGATATCCGTAATGCCAGCCCCATGCAAATTCACACAGATATTTTACGATCATTCGGCTATTTCATGAACCGACCGTTCGTCGCCCAGCGAACAATCAACGAAACCAGCGAAGTGGTCGATGCCCTAAATTCGTATGTTAAATCCATGGAGTCTAAGTAATGAAAAAATTTGAACCCAAATTTACAGTCGGCAGTCTTTTTATTTGTTCAAAATGCGGCCAAGGCTTCGATGCCTCCGAACAGGCCGAAAAATTAAAATCAGAACTACGTGCTGATTTAAAAAAAATTGAAGCTCACACGAAGGTGCGCGTGATGGTAAGCGGTTGCCTGGGTATTTGTGAAAAGGACCAACAGACATTTGCCTATTACCCCAATTCTGGAAATGCCGAGGTTTACACGACCGATAAGGATTTCTCAGAGGCAAAACACGATATTTTAGGGCTTGTTCAAGAGAAGCTTTAAATTTGAAATGGCAAGTTCCGCACATAGAGTCTGATCAACTCTTGATATTTCACTTTACCCAGATCTGTTCGTGGAATTTTTTTGACTAAAAAATGTCTACTGATTTTTTCGTAGGGTCGAACTACTGCATTAAATTTTTGAATAATATCGGATGGATCGACAACTGAAACCAAAATCAATTGATTTTCAGAGCGCTCATCCGAGGCTGCTACTAAGACGTAATCGTGAACACTAAAATCATTTTCAATCAGTATATTTTCTAATATAGAGCGCAACTCTAATAGTGAAACTGTTTCAGATAAAATTTGAATTTGATCGTCTGACCGCCCTAAAAATTGAATTCGATTTTCAGAAACTAAAATTTGATCGGACAATTGAATTGCATCTGCATACGCCGTTATTTTTATATCCGTATCAATTTTTTGAATTGAATAACGGGCTAAGGAATTACAAACAACTGCTGAATCATGAATTCGCACTCCATTCATCAGTTCAAAGAAATCATTTTTGTAATCAGCCTTAAATGCAACCATCGACGCTGTCTCTGTCATTCCATAGGTTTGAATAACGGGCCATCCCAACTGATCCGCGTGCTTGGCCAATGAAGTTG
>JAYVKY010000131.1:0-2336 GCA_043767965.1 Pseudobdellovibrionaceae bacterium | reverse complement strand
TAGAAACTTTACTCATGACGATCAATCATCGGATTGACCAGATGTTATAGGCATTATATTGATTTTAAAAGTCTATGGCTTGCTCATTGTATAATTGTAAGTTAAATATTTTCTATGCAAGCAACAAAAATAACTACTCCGATGACCCCTGCCGAACTAAAAGCTGCTGAGATTTTATCGCACGTTAGAACATCTCCGACTATTGATAATCACCTATCTGCCGAAGAAAAAATTGAAAAAATTAAATTTCACTTTTCTGAAATCATGACAACTTTGGGTCTTGATTTATCAGATGACAGCTTATCGGATACGCCAAAGCGTGTGGCAAAGATGTACGTCAATGAAATATTTAGTGGGTTAGACCCTAAAAATTTTCCGAAGATCACTGTGATTGATAATAAAATGCAATATGATCAAATGGTCTGTGTTCAAAATATTGAATTAATTTCGATGTGTGAGCATCACTTTCAACCGATTGATGGCTTTGCGACAGTGGCTTATATTCCGAATAAAAAAGTCATAGGGCTTTCAAAATTAAATCGAGTTGTAGATTATTTCGGACGAAGACCACAAGTACAAGAGCGACTAACGAAGCAAATAGCAGATTGCTTACAATATTTGTTAGATACCGAAGACGTTGCGGTTCACATCAATGCCAAGCATTACTGTGTGATTTCTAGGGGTATTCAAGACAACCACAGTACGACCACAACAGCAGATCTTCGTGGTGCTTTTAAGATACAATCAGAAACCCGCATTGAGTTTTTAAAACAATGCAGACTGAATTTTGATCGCTAGTTACGTAACTTTATAAATATAAATTGAAATTAAATACATTTTTCTAAAATTTCACGGCTATTTTTTGATAATGTTTCACTTTTTAATACTCTTGATATTTCATTTTGTGCCAACAAGTTTAAATTTTCTGGTAATTTTTTAGTAAAATTAAATGCGCCTGATAATCTGGCTGCAACTTGTGGATTTACGGCATCAATGCGCAAAATCTCGTTACAGTACCATTGGTAAGTGGGCTCGGCATCGGTATGAAACATCAAATAATTTCCTGCAAAGACACTATGAAGGCTATAGAGATTATTTGGATTATTTTGGTCAAAGCCAACTGCCAACGCACATTTTTTGACATTTTGAAACACAGAACCAGTTCGTGAGCTCGCTTGCGCGGCCAACCATTTGTTAAAGACAACGCTGTCAGTATGCCATTTTTGATAGAAATCGGAAAGGGCAGCTGCTCTTTGTATTGAATTTGAATCACTCAGTGCAGATAATGCATAAATTGAATCAGTCATATTATTGGCTGATTGATATTGTTTTTCACATAACTCAAGCCCTGGTTTTGAATGTGCTTGAACTAAATAATTTAGGATAAGATTCTTGAGCGCCCTGTCACCCATTGTATTTTTTGCGTGATGCAGTTTATAGATAGCAATCATATCTTGTTCAAACTTTTGAACAAATGATGTAATTAAACTATTTCGTGCAACATGAAAAGCTTTAGGATTTAAAACTTTTTCTTCTTGGGCTAAAATATTTTCTGTTGGTAGTGATAAAATAAGTGATTTAAACTGAGCATCAATTTTAGAGTCATTTAATACATAACCCAAAGAATCAATGATGTCTGGATTAACTATTAAATCTTGGTCATTTGTAAAATCAGCAATTAACTTTTGAATTTGATCTAACAACATTTTCTGACAAGCTTCACGACGATTAAATTCATCGGTATCAAACTTAATCAGATGTAACAAATCTGAATTTGAAACATTTGATTTTAATTTCACCGGAGCCGAAAAATTTCGATTCAGTGATAAAACTGGTTTTTCAGTTAAATTTTTAAATGTCCAGGATTGTGATTTTTCCTTTAAGATCAGAAGTTCACTATGAACCTCGACACCTTCAATGTTCAGCAGCCCCATCTGTAAAGGAATAAAAAAAGGTCGGTTGTTTTTTTGATTTTCTAAGTCTGAAAATATTTGAGTGAGTGTTAATGTGTATAAACCATTTTCGAAGTGATCCTCAACATTTACTATCGGCGTGCCTGGTTGTGAGTACCATAGTTTAAATTGGGTAAAATCCATTTTGTTGGGTTCGCTGATCGCGGCAGCAAAATTATCAATAGTTACCGCCTGGCCATCGTGGCGCTTAAAGTATTCATCCATGCCTGTTCTAAAACCGTCACGACCGACAATTGTTTGCATCATACGAATAACTTCAGCGCCTTTTTCGTAAATTGTTGCGGTATAAAAATTATCAACAGCCAAGCATGACTCAGGGCGGACGGGGTGTGAATTGGGCCCTGCATCTTCGGCAAATTGTCT
>JAYVKY010000130.1:0-4046 GCA_043767965.1 Pseudobdellovibrionaceae bacterium | reverse complement strand
TCACGCAACACATTAAATCTCAGTCAAAAATGAAATGATTAAAGGGCTTTTGTGCAACAAAAGCCCTTTTTATTTGCATAATCATATATCTTTGTTGACCGAGGGTGACAGATTTTATAAGTATCTGGCCTCACTAGACAAAGAGGATAACGACGATGCAGCAAAATATGAACGCCGACCGTTTGTATGAAATAAGTAAGCTTTACTGCGATCGTGGCGATTACGACTTAGCATTACCCAACTTGATTGAAGCCGCGAATTTATTTCTGACCGAAAAAAACAATGAACAGTATTTAAAATGTACGCAAAATATTTTACGTATCTATGCCGAGCGCGAAGACTTCGATCAGCTTTCAGCCCTTAAAGAAAAATTACACGACACTGTAATTCGCGAAAATATTCAATTAAATTCACGTGTTTATTATGTTTTTGGCATTGCTGCCGTTTACAAGGGTCAAACAGAAACTGCACTTGAATATTTTAAAATCGCTCTAGAGCACGCTTTAAAAGCAGATCATAAAGAAGATATTTGTTATGCGATTTTGGGAATTTCAATTTGTTATCGCCGCCAACAAAAATATGAAGAGGCGTTAAAAGAAATTTATAATTTAAATATCTTTTTACAGTTTATTGATAATGCTGATTTGAAGACTGCAGTTGCATCGGCAAATGCTGCCGTTCATTTTGAACTTAAAAAATTCGACCAAGCGCTAGAGCTTTTTTGGCAAGCTTATGAGCAAACGAAGTTTTCTAAGCAGTTATCAACGTCAACAATGATGATGGCGAATATTGGCGCTTGTTTGTTTGAATTGGGTCAGAAGGACGCAGCTAAAGTTTACTTTGATTTGGCTGTTCGTGCCAGCGACACGCAAAATAGTAAAAGAATTTTCAGCGCTATTTCTGAATATATGAAGTATTATCAATCAAACAAAAAAAATGATGTTGATTTGTCTTTTGATTTTGAAAACCACCTAGTGACAGAAAAGCAAATCGGAAAAGTCGATTTTAAAAACCAATTTATATTGCTTGATTTGTTAAAACTCTTTATTTCAAAACAAGGTGAGGTTTTCTCGAAAGAATACTTGGTCGAACATATCTGGAAGCAAAATTACGACCCCGAAACGCACGACAATAAAATTTACGTGACTATTAAGCGACTGCGTAAAATGATCGAACCCGATTATGATCGGCCCAAATATATTTTTAGATCAAAAAATGGCTATTTTTTAAATAAATCAATCAAAGTGAACAATCAAATTTCTATCGATGGGGGCTTACAGTGAAAATTCTGTTAGTTATAGTAAGTTTATTTTTCAGTTTAAATCTTTTGTCACAAAACCAATGTGGGCCAAGTTTACAAGGCATAGGTGACATTTTTCCTTGGGGGCAGGGCAAGGCGCAGCCATTCCCGTGGACGACGATTCAAGGCTTATGGGGCGTCGACGGAAATCCAGATCTTATTTTAAAGCTAAAGGTGATCCGTCAAACGCCACGCTTAAAGCAGCTCGAGGTCGAAATCTATTCAAGATCAGAAAGCTGCACCGTGCCCCAGATGAAGGGCGTGGGGATTGTAACTTCGTTTGAAAAAAATGTAGTTCGTGCAAATATTGACAACAAATTAATTAAATTAGCCGTGTTTAAGTCTTTAGATCTAGAATTGAACCCACAGCTTTGTGGCGAGCAGATTATAGCAGTATCGATGATTGACCTGGGTTTTGAATATGACACATCCTACGACGCTTTAGCGCCACAGTACGAAACTGCAAACATGGTGCTTAAAAAAATCCCAATGTCATTGGACATGTATTGTAAAAAACGCAACTAGGTTAAAAAGTTCTTGAGTCTAGAGCGACTCATAGATATATCTAAGAGCCACTTAAATCATTTATCAATAGGGAGTTAGCTCAGTTGGTAGAGCGCGACCCTTACAAGGTCGATGTCGCAGGTTCGAATCCTGTACTCCCTACCAATCTCTTTAAGAGGTTGGATTTACACAGCTTTCACAACACAATCATTCAAAAAGGTTAGATTCAGGGTAGGTTCACTGGAACTTACTGCTTCTGCTTGTCCTAAACCAAACCCTTTCATTGCTGACTGCAAATAATCCATCGACTGATGGGCATACACTTGAGTCATCACAACACTTGTATGGCCTAAAAATTTTTGCAGATCATAAATACTACCACCGTTCATAACGTATTGACTGGCAAACGTATGTCTAAGGTCATGAAAACGAATGATATTTGTAATCCCAGCTTTCTTTTGAAGACTAAGCATTGTTCTGCATAAATGATGTGGCTTTATAGCTTGCTTATTAGAATCTAAAAAAACAAATTTTGAACCCGAACTGTTCTTTTTGAATAACTTCAACAAAGACGCTCGACAAATTTCACTCATTGGAATTACTCGAACATGATTTGTTTTAGTTCTTTCTTTAAGCTCAAACATATCTCGTGTTCTCGTAACCGTTATTGTGTTCATTACGAAGTCAACTCGATCCCAACAAAGGCCAGCCAATTCTCCTTTTCTCATTCCAGTATTAAGCGCAACTAAAATTAAATCACAAAGCTCATTATGAAAATTTGCTTTTAAAAATTGATCTATGTCTGATTTTGTCCAAAATTGATATTGCCTGTGATCTGCAGATATTTTTTTAACAAATTCGCATGGACTTCTATTTAAATAACCTTCTTTAACAGCCTCTTTAAAGACAGATTTTAATCCTGTCATGATTAAATTTGTACCTTTTGCATTATGGCTTTTGCGCAATGAGATTTGAAAATTTTCAATTTCGTTTTTCTGAATTGATTTTAAATCTCTATAGCCAAATAGCGGTAAAAAATGTACTCGACAAAAATCATTATATTTTTTAAGCGTTGCCTGTGCTAAACCCGTCGAGCCTTTCGCTGATAACCACTTACTGGCCATATCAGAGAATAATACCTTTTGATGAATTTTGCTTTCGCCGTAAATATTATATTTAGCTTTGTTCGACAGCTGCTCAACTTTCCATTTTTTAGCGTCCGTTATCTTTGAAAATCTGGGGCTTTTTAATGACTTTCCATTGATCCAAAGCATTTCTTTATATTTTAACTTACCTGATTTCGTTTTAATTATTTCCATAGGATGTCCTTTCGATAAAGTGACACCTCTGACTTGCTTTTCAATTTTCAAAGAACAAAGCAGTCCCTATTCTGAGTAGGGTTGCTAATCAGAGGTGTTATTATGTGTTTTTGTCTAGATCAATAAGATTGATGAATCTGCACGAAATAAACGAATTAAGGGATCTTCTTTCGTTTACATCGTTTTAATTCTGCAACTTTATTGTCTAAGGATTTTTTCTTGTAATTTGAATACTTCGGCTGAACGACCAGTGGTTGCCAGTTTTTCGGATTTAGCTAAACCTTGCGATAGAAGCAGCCTTAGGCTACGATCTAAATTACTTTTTGGGTAATTTCTCGAAAGGTTTTCACTTAAAACTGCTCTGCTTATGCCGTCGGGGGATGATTTAAGCAGGTCATATATTTTATCTGTCAGTGGATCACCAGTTGTATCACCATAAATTTCTCGCAATGTTTGAATTGTATATTTATAGATCGCTATCGCAAAATTAAGTGAATCAAGATCAATTAAATTTTTACCGTTAAACAAAGCAATAATCATAGCCAATCTTCTGACCTGAGGCTCCTCTCTAGCTGTTAGCGTTCCAACGATAGAGCAATCACTGTGATCTATTGATTTGTAATAATCGTTCCAATAACCTTGGGCATTGAAATCAAATGCAATCACAGTTTGTTGCCGTGCTTTTCTGATGGATTCCAAAATCAACTTTGCAAAGTATTGTTTTACCTCAAAGTTCAACTGTGGCGGATCAGGTAAAATTTTATCATTTTCTGCTTTGATATAAATCAAACGATTACCTAATCCATTCGCAATTTCAGTAGAATTTAAATACTTCGTTAGTTCTGCGATTGTTGTATGTCCAATTATTGAAATCATCGGATCAGTCGCTTTCATCGGATCATTCTTAGTTGAAATTTCAAGAG
>JAYVKY010000129.1:0-4905 GCA_043767965.1 Pseudobdellovibrionaceae bacterium | reverse complement strand
CTTGATCGAAAGATTAGCTACCACAAATGAATTATGAGGACTAGGTTGTGTAATGGTTAAACATCCGTGTCAACACTGTGGTGCTTGTTGCGCTTTTTTCAGAGCTTCGTTGCATTGGTCTGAAACATTAGCTGTCAGTTACGAAGTCCCCGAGTCATTAACAGTAAAAATTTCACCACATGAATCAGCTATGCTGGGGACGAATCAAAAAAATCCCAGATGCGTGGCCCTGATTGGCGAGATCGGAAAATCTGTGCAATGTTCAATTTATGAAAATAGGCCTGATTGTTGCCGAATATTTGCACCCAGTTTCGAAGACGGTCTTAGAAACGAGCACTGTGAAAAAGCACGAATTGGACATGGGCTGGGAATTTTAAGTTTAGCTGATTGGGTTTAGATTGACTTTTACTAGACTGTAACAGCTGGGGTTGTTACAAATAAATCCATGAATACGTTAGATCTAAAAGAATTAATTTCGCCGGTCACTGCAGCCGAATTTTTCAAATCACACTGGCCAGAAAAACCATTATTTATTCCTCCACAGGCCGGAAAGCTTGAACAAATTTTTAATTTACCACAATTCAAAGATCTTGAATCATTGGTTGCTGCACGCACATTAAAAGTACGCGCTTGTTTGCCAGATTTTGATGACGAATACAGTTCAATCCATGTCGAGCCACACGATGCCCTGAAGGTTTACGCTAACAACATGACATTAGTGTTTGATCAAATGCAAAAACAAAGTGATATTATAGCCCTTGGTTTGAAAAATATCACAACTGATTTAGGCCTTGTCTTTGGCAGTTTAGAAAATAATTTATGTCAAGCGCGCTCGATAGCATATGCAACGCCACAGTGGTGTGGTACCAGGTTGCATTTTGATGCGAATGCAAATTTTATTATTCAAATTCACGGAACAAAAAAATGGACTCTCGCAAAAAATAATTCTGTGGATTTTCCAACAGAAAGATTTACGACAGGATCATCAGAAATGCCGCTAGCGCTTGAAAAACAATGTCACGCCGAACTTCTTGATTCAGTTCCAGATGATGCGACAGAATACCTGATGCAGCCAGGTTGTGTTCTATTTGTACCGCGTGGCTATTGGCATGAAACAACAACGGATGATGATTCATTATCTTTAAATTTTACATTCAGCCAGCCGACATGGGCTGACGTATTTTCAAAATCGATTCACGTACTGTTGCAAAATTCGCCCGATTGGCGACAGCTTGCGATCGGTCTTGGTGGTCCGCTCGGCAGCACAAATCAAAACGCTGATCAACAACTGGCCACAAAACACCTTCAAGCTATGATTGATAAATTAATTTCAGATCTTCCTGGTATCACCGCAGAAGCCCTGTTGTCCGAAGGCGGGTTTATACCACCCAGCGAAGGCAAAACTTTCTAAATAAACGGCTTATCACCAGCCAATAAAATCAAATTCCAACAGGCAATCCGCTTTCCGTACACGAACGCTTATCTTCCTGTTCTATACCTTCGGGCACCGCCCCCACGAACTTGCATCTTCACAAATCTATGATACAACAAAGCTTTTTTAAGGCCCGTAAATCAGAACACGGCGGTGCTTTCTCGGATAAAAAACGCCGATCTAGACGAATACTTTCAATTAAAAATCCGATTCATCTGACTTTAAGGTCAGATTTGGCCTTCGGTTCAAGATCTTTGATAAAACACCAAAATTTAATCCGCCACGTGATTCGTAAATTCGCTAAACGGTTTTATGTGAAAGTGTATCGCTATGCGATTTGCGGTAATCATATACATTTACTGATTAAAGGCCAAAACCGAGTGGGTTTACAGAACTTCTTTCGTGTCGTCGCGGGACATACGGCTCAATATATTTTAAAACAGTTTCCGGTAACCTCGGCTGAAAGAAAATACGCAAATTTTAAATTAATACAAAAACGGGGCGGTGCCCCCGAAAAGATAAAAAGCGTGGTGAAAAAACCTACGGGGTGCAGAAAAAATCAACGGCAGTTCTGGGCGTTGTTGGTATATACGCGAATAATTACGTGGGGACACGAATTTAAAACTGTATCTAGATATATATTACGAAATACTTTAGAGGCTTTAAACCTGATTGCATATCAGCCTAGAAAAATTCGCGGGCGGCAAAGCACGGCCTGATTACTAATTCTGTATCAAATTGAAACAGAATCAGTACGAATTGATTTTATGACGAGCAAAAAATTGATGAAAATCATCAGATCCTATAGACTAATTTTAGGGGATTTGTGACTTATGTTGGTGCGTATACTTACCGATAAAAGATTGTAAGCTGCGCTGTTGATGTAAGCTCGTGAATAATGGGGTGTTTATGATGAAATCTATTTTGTTTTTTGCTATAATACTAAATCTGACGACAATTGTACTGGCTCAAGAATCCGACAGCGTACGTGACTATGAAGCGTGTTTGAAACAAAAATTGCAAGATGCTAAAAAGTGTAAGCAAGAAACTTCGCAAATTCAAGTTCTTTGCAAAAAACCTGAGGCTGGAATTATTTCATCTGAATTTGATAAACAAAAGTCAGAAATGAACAGTAATGATATCTTCACAAATAATTTAGTTTTGGCAACTATCGAACAAGGTCATAAAAAAAGTTTACAAGCTGCAGAAAATAATTGTGATAGCGTGATTTCAGAAACAAAGAATAAATGTAATGAAGCAATGGCGGCAAACTGTGGCCCCGTTGCTATTTCTGATCACGAAGATCATCAACGGCTCAGTCAATTGGATGCAGAAGTTCAACAAGTTTTATCAGACGGTAAAACCGAAATTGAATCTGGCGAAACAGCAAAAACCAAAATTCAATCAGATATTGCAGCAATTGAAGAGCCCATTATGAACCGTTTAAAAGATGCTTGTTTGTCACAATACACTGCTGATCCTGACTGTTCAAAGCCAGATTCTAAAAAAATGAAAGACATCGCAATTGTTGTGGACAGTTGTGCACTGGCTGCGGGTTCTGCTGCGTGTAATACGGGTAAGCAAAAACTGGGCAGCATGGCTTCAAGATCTGTTACAGGTTCTGCGCCGCTAGCTTCGATCACTAGCGAAGAACAGCTTCGAAAACAAGAACACAGTAAAACAGATTCTGCGACGACAGCTCCTACGAACCAAGTACAGTTTGGAAAACCAGAATACGATAAACCTGCTAAGACTGAAACATCAAAAGGAACAGTTGCGGCTACTGATTCAAAAGATAAAAAGCCAGAAGATACTAAAAACAAAAAGCTCGATGAAAAATCTAAAACAGATCCTGAAACTAAAAGTAAATTTTCTATTTCTGATGTGGCAAAATTTGCAGTGCCAGCATTGGGTTTAGCCGTAGCTCTGAAAGCAAAAAAATCGGGTAAAGCTTCAGAACAAGCCGCTGATGGTCGATCTGTAGCATCGGCTTCATCCGCAGCAGGTAGCAATGGCGGTGGCAGTATCAAAGAAAAATTAAAAGCTTTCTCTGGATGTTACGAAGGTAAAGTGATCGGTGGTGGTGGATCGGGTGCGCTTGTAAATGGTAAAAGATATCAATTGGGTGGAACATTTGAATTTAAAATTAATGAAGATGGAAAAATTCAGAATAAATACGGCAACATGACAATTTGGGGTTACCGCATGGAAATGAACTACGGCGCTGTGAATTCAAAAGGTGAATTCTCGATAGCAACAAACCACCCCGGACAAGAGGGCGGACCGGCTGTGCCATCGAAAGGTATGATTTCGACCAGTGGCAGCCTGCGTGGTGAATGCTGGGAATATGCACCGAATAATCATCGCGGGTATATGACTGGCAAAAAAGTCACTTGTAAATAATTACAATCAGTCGTCTTTCTAAACAGTTGTTAAGTTATTTTAAATAAGATAAAACTTCGGCATGGGGTTTTATGTCTGAAAATCTTTTTACACAAAATATAAATCCAGATTTATTGCCATTGGCCGAACGTTCTCGGCCAAAAACGATGGATCAAATCGTTGGTCAAAAACATTTCTTATCTGAAAAATCAGCAGTCTATAAACTTTTAAAGAATAATCATTTGCTGAATTTAATTTTCTGGGGGCCGCCGGGAACAGGTAAAACCAGCCTTGCCATGAGTTTAGCCCATTCAGCCTCTGCCCATTGGATTCAAATGAATGCGGTCGATGTCGGGGTTAAAGATTTAAAACAAGCCTGCGAAACTGGGCGACAGTTAAAACTGGAACAATCCAAAAAAACATTATTATTCGTTGATGAAATCCACAGATTTAACAAATCCCAGCAAGATGTGCTTTTACCCTACGTTGAACGGGGCGATATTTATCTGATCGGTGCCACCACAGAGCTGCCAAGTTATGACTTGAACAAGGCATTATTAAGCCGCTGTCAGGTTGTCGAATTCAAAAAATTATCAGAATCGGAATTATTAGAAATTTTTAAGAACACATGCCAGAAAAATAATTTTGATCAAAAAAAATTAGTTCAAAGTGAAGTTGAAAATACCTTAATTCAATTTGCTGATGGTGATGCCAGAAAACTGTTAAATATTTTAGATTTAATCTTTAAATTGTATCAAGTCCCTGAGGAAGAAAATTTATTTCCCTTAAGCCTTGCTGCACTTGAAGATTTAATGGGTAAAAAATTAATTTCGTACGATAAAAATGCAGACCAACATTATGATTGTATTTCGGCATTTATTAAATCGATGCGTGGTTCTGACCCTGATGCCGCTTTATATTATTGTGCCCGGATGTTAACCGGCGGGGAAGACCCCGTATTTATCGCTAGGCGAATGATCATTTTTGCCAGTGAAGATATCGGTAATGCTGAACCCCGAGCGCTGCCATTAGCTATTGCGTGTTTGCAAGCGGTAGAAGCCATTGGTATGCCTGAATGCCGAATTAATTTG
>JAYVKY010000128.1:0-6291 GCA_043767965.1 Pseudobdellovibrionaceae bacterium | reverse complement strand
ACAGAAGCTGCACCAGTTGTTGATTCTGAAAATAAACCTAATGCAGATAAAAATATAAAGACTATCGAAGAATGGACTAAAGAAATTCAAGCCAGTGAAGATCGTCAAATTATTTTAAAATTTGTAGCTGCTTATAAAAAGAAAGAAGTTACCGAGTCTGAATTTTACTCGGTGGTCACTTTATTATTGGTCTCAAATCAAGAGACAAAAAAAGGTTTTGGTTTGTATGCCTTACGAGCTACGCCGTCATACCCCAGTTATATTAAGTTGGTACAGGCTCAAGCCAGTTTAAACTCTTCATATAAAGTCTATGTCCAAGAGACACTTCTGACCTACAATCAATCGGACTCATTGAAATATTTACGACAGGCATTAAGTTCAACAGAGAAACTTGTAGTTCTTAAAACCTTAGAAATAATTAAAGTTGGACTAAATGATGTTAAAAATGGTGCAACATCGGCATTGGTTGAATCACGATATCGTCGTGATTCAGATTTTATGAATTTTGCAGTACAAAACTATCAGGCTTTTTTACCGCAATTGACAACACTGCAGAATCAATCGCAACAATCTGGTGACCAAGATATATTTTCAGCCGCCCAGCAGTTGCAACAGACAATTCAGTTATCATCGAATGTGGCTGTTAATCCATAAATTTCTTAAGCGTTTAACTATTACTTTTTAGATTTTTCGATGAGGTCTGTTGTCGATTTGCCATTTATAAATTGTAAAGATAATACACGCCCGCCATTTTTTAACACAAAATCACTTCCGACAATTTGGTCCACAGCCCAATCGCCGCCTTTGACCAAGACATCGGGTTTTATTTTTTTGATCAATTCAAGCGGTGTTTCATCGTCAAATAATATGGTATGCGTGACTGACTTTAACGAAGCCAATATTTCTGCACGATCATTTTCATTTTGAATAGGGCGGGTAGGACCTTTTAGCTTTTGAACAGAAGCATCTGTATTAATGCCTACGATTAAAATATCACCAAGCTGTGAAGCTTCTTGAAGGTATCTAACGTGACCGATGTGAAGCAAATCGAAACAACCATTCGTAAAGACAATTTTTCGATTCTTGGATTTATAAGCACTGATTGCAGATTCAAGATTTATGGAATCTAAAACTTTGGGAAAAAAATCAGACATAAGTTTGTTTTTGAATCTGAAGACCTGTAATTAGACCAACAAAATCAGCACGTAAAATCATCGAAATAATGGCAAGTGGTAAAAACCCTGTAAACATAACAAGTAAAGTTCTGGCAGTTATTTTTAAAATATAAATGGCAGTGGCTTGCTGAGTCTCGGTGCCGCAGCGTTGATCAAAAGCCCATTCGCCTGGTGTAAAGCCCATATATGTTCTGAACACGACCATATAGATTAATGTAATGCAAGCAAGCAGAGCGGCCGTCGCCATCCAGATCATATAATTTTGACCAGGGTTTGAAAGATTTGAAATCAAATCAACCTGCGTAATTGTCAGCATAGCGATCAACATTAACAAAAAACCTGCTGCGATGAGCATTGAATCTAAAAGCCCAGCAAGCAGTGATGGCGTAGTATTTTTCCAGATCAGTTTCTTTTTATTTTTTGAATTGAATTCTTCTTGTTGTTTCTTATGGTTTAAATTTTTTAAGATTTCATTTACAGCTGTTTGCGCTTTGGCAATTGAATCATCCTCGATGGTTGGTACACTGATTTTAGGCATAGGCATTTCGTTCTGAAATGTATTTCGCGGTAACGGGGAATGAAGGCCTCGGTCTGCGGTTTCAAATTGCAAATTGGGACTGCGAAATTCTAATTTTGTACTGATCAGCTCGCTTGTTCTATTTGATGTTCGATTTTCGTTACTGCGGTGAAAACCCAGACCCTCAGTCAAAGGCTTGAACTCAAATTCATCAAAGGGGTCGTTAGAATCTTGAGACATATTTTTTGTCATTAAATTTTTAGTTGTATTCGTAATATTTTTATTAAAAGACATAAATAACAGTCCCCCTCTATTTCATCAGACCGAATACATACTTTAGGACAGCGACTAAGGTCAGGCAAGCCGTTTCGACTCTTAAAATTTGCGGCCCCAAGGTCACTGGATCAAGGCCTAGTTTCTGCATTGATTCGACTTCTTTTTCTGAAAAGCCCCCCTCAGAACCCACAATCAGCCAGACATTTTCAACTGTATTTTGCGCAAGCGCTTTTGTTTGAGTTAGGCGCTCAGATAATAGCATTTCAATCGGCTTTAGATTGTCTCCCTCATATGCAAAAAGACACCAGTTTTCTGAGTTGGGGTTAATGAGGTCTAGCATTTTATTCATGGTCACTGTGTCATGAATAGTCATCAATTCGCCTCGGCCGCATTGTTGCGCCGCAGAGACAACAATTTTTTTCCAGCGTTCGATTTTACCCACTGGAAGTTCTTTCTCTTTGCGAATAAAACTGTAATCAGAAACGAATGGCAGAATACTTGAAACACCCATTTCAACAGCTCGCTCGATAATTGAATCCATAACGGGGTATCTTGAAATTGATAGCGCGATATGAATATGCGGTTTGGGAATTTTTTTAATTTCACGCGTTTCAATAATTTTTGCAGTGGCCGTCTTTTTTTTAATTTCTAATACTTCGACAACATAGGCCACTGAATCTTCGGTAATGACTTCGAAATGATGACCAACCGTTTGCCTGCAAACATCAAAAATATGATGAAATTGCTCATCTTTAAAAGTAACTGTTGCCGTTACCATTGCAGTGATTTTAGCAGTATCGTTATTTACATTTTGTATTTGAGATTTATCAATCCAATATCTACGCATATTTTAATGACCGTTTTAATTTATGTTTTCTATATCGGGTTCGATTTTTTGCACCCAGTATCCGACCCATTCGTCTTTTTGTATGCGGCGAATAACTTTTAATTCAGGCGAAGAATCAATAAATTTATCAAAAAATAAATTATCTCGTTCTTGTAGGATGCCGGTTAAAAACAGATGGCCATGCAACTTCAAAGACTTCAGTAAATCTTTTTTTAGGCGAATCAGGACACCATCAATAATGTTAGCAACAACAACATCATACTGAGTATTAATTTCGTCAATTTGTTGATCTAAAATTTCAATACTCGAAGTTTTATTTAGTTCACAATTTTCGCGGGCCTTCCGGCGTGCTTCAGGGTCGATTTCAACACCAGTCATTAGGCCGTAACCACAAATTTCAGCAAGCACGGCTAAAATAGCTGTGCCTGTGCCGACGTCAAGAAGTGTCCAGTTTTTTATTTTTTCAGAATTTTCTTTAGCCAGTCTATGAATAAAAAAAGAAGCCATCTTTGTTGTTGCATGTGTCCCGGTACCGAAGGCCATTCCCGGATCAATTAGAATTTGGTGCTCAGCCTCGGCGGGCTTTTCAAGCCACGACGGAACAACCCAGACAGTGCCAACCAACTTAAAAGAAATAAATCCTTTTTTCCATTCAGCAAGCCAGTCCTTGGTTTCTTCTTCGACAATTTGTGCTTGAATCATAGAGTTTAATTCTTTTATCCCGTCAAAAAAATCTTGACCTGGTTTTTTATCAAAAAAAACATCAAATTCTAAAAGGTGTCGGGGTGTCAATGATGGGTCATATGTTAAATCTGGTTGTGTGAATCCCAAAACCTCAGAAAGGCCCAACGATTTTTTCTCGAAACAAAAATCAGTGACATCATCTTGTTGTTGTCGGGGAATATTTGACAAACGTACACGAAAATAAGTGGCAGATTCAGTGGTCGTAACGTGAGTTGGTATGGGCTTTGAAATTTGGTCTGACATAGACTTTTGTTATGCCAGATGGTAAATGCTAAATCACTGGTTTTTTTGGATAAATATGGCAAAATATATGAATTAAATATCTGTGCTGACAGAGCCAGGTTTAATCGTTGTTGGCGATATTACAGGGGCAGATGCGCCCGGCACTGCAGCAGCTGGTATGCGTTCGGCATCTTGTGCAGGATATGTATCTGTGACAGGTGCCTTCGCCGAGGCCACTTTTTTCTTGGGCTCAGCAGGCTTTGTTGTATCTGTAAAGCTGTCTGTCAGATCAATTTCATCACCTGACATGATGCCAATTTGTTCAAGCAACGGCTGATCTGCGCGGGGTATTAATTTGAATTCACGGGCCACAGCCACCGCGTCTTCGGTATGAATAATTTTTAAAAGTCCCACTACAGTTTTAAAATCACCAACAGCTTTTAATGATGAATCTTTCACGCTAATTTTTCGAGTGGCCTTGACGACCAAATTCTTTTTAAAGCCCGCGCCCTCTGAAATTTTTATGTAGAAGTCTTTGATGGGTTCTTCATCATTAGATAATGTAATATTTCGTCTGACATCAACAATTTCATTCGCAGCAAAAATATTGGGCGACACTGTGATTGAAAGCAAAGCTGCTAAAAAATTTATTTTATTCATGCCTACTATATCGGAATGAGACAGCCTGCAGTTAACGGGTCTGTAGTCTAGCTGTAGTCCAGATATCATTTTTTGGCGACAAGACCGAAACTCCCGTGTCGAACTTTTTGACAGCCGTTTTCATTTTTACCTAGTGAAAACTAAATTGTAGGCCACAGATTACGACGTGATATATAACTTTGAAAGCAAAAAAAACACGGAGTTCATATGATAAAATTTGATTTTATATCTAATTTAGTAACGGTCGTATTAATTGCAACAGTGATGAGTTGCCAAAAAGTGCATGAAAATAATGAAAGGGACTTGGTTAAAAAAGAAAAATCAATAACGCTTGAACAAGCCCAGGCCGAGCCTGCAAAAAATATTGATATCAAAACATTAAGTCCAAATAATCAAAGTAAGTATGCCTGTATTCAAAGCCTGTGCGGATCAGAGTATCCTTTTGAGAATGAATATACCAAAAAGCCAGAAAAATTAACTGAGTACAAATCCGTTATTGAAAATAGAATGGGTCGTAAAGTAAAACTTTATATGGGCCAAGTTATTAAGAATCAGTTATTATTAAATAGGCTACTAAATACATTAAAAAAAGTTGATTTGTCTAAGATTGATTTTGCAAAAAGACAAATTGGTTTTATTAATGCCATGAGCTACCTGTATGACTTCGACAAGTATGTGTCGTCAATCGAAAAAAATAAATCTGATGGAAGGCTTGTTATTAGTGCTGAAAAGTTAAAAGTTGCAATTCCAAATATGACTGAGCAAGAACGCAATGCTATTTTGTCGTTAAACGGAATACTAAGTTCTTTAATAGCTATGGGTAGGCCAATTGACGAATTAACCTTACAAAGAAATATTAATGCATTTAAAAAACCAAACGACACTTCTGAAGAGATAACGTTTAAGACAATGTCAGACTCACTTTTATACAATCGAAGCATTTCACAGAGCTCTTTTATTATCCCAGAGATTTTATCAAAAGAAACAGCCTATCTGATCAAAAAGACGCAAAATCTAGAAAAATTAAGTCAATTACAAAAAATTGAGTTTGTAGATTTATACATGCAAAATTTAAAAATAAATTTAGTGTTATCGGATGTTAATATTCTAGATATGTTTTCAGAATTGCCGTTCGCCAAAGAAAAATTAATGACAGATTTACAATCTAATTATCAAAAAAATGTAGGAAAAGTTTTTAATGATAAAAAATTAATTAAACCTACGTTTGCTGCAGCCGAAGGCGAATGTGTAACGAATTTGGCGCAGTCGTACAGCAATAGCCCATCACTATCCGAGAATCAAAAAGCGTCTGATCTTTTATTTAAAATAGTAGCAAAAGCAAATCAGTTGGTTGGTCTGAAATCTAAAAAAACCTTAGTGGATCTATTGAGCGTTGATTTCGTATTGCCAAAAACAAACGAACAAGCGTTAGCGGATTGGTCAGAAATTTTTGATGGCGCGTACACGAGCATTAAAGAAATATCAAAATTTATTGAAAATTCAAATTATCAAGAATCAACAATAAACAGCCAATTACTAACCACATTATTTTTTAAGTATATTAAAAAACCAGAATTTTTTGTGGATGTTTTGTCTACATGTAAACGGACAGAGCCCGCTTTTTTAACTGATGCTGCTAATCCACAAAAAAATCAATTTATAGCTTCGTGGGTTACTGTTAAAAATTTAAACTACGGGGCAGGTATTATGGCCCATGAAATTGGTCACATTGTATCAAATAAATGGCCAGATTTATTTGTATCTGAACGCTCATGTTTAAATTCGAATTACGGAAAAGATCAGTATGTTGAAGAAGATTTCGCAGATTTATTCTCTTCTAAAATACTGAA
>JAYVKY010000127.1:0-3027 GCA_043767965.1 Pseudobdellovibrionaceae bacterium | reverse complement strand
TTCAGTTTTGATATCAGCTTTTAATTTGCTGTATTTCAAATGGTCGGGTTTGCAAAACATACTTAATTTAGGACTATTCAATTTGGCATTTGTCGCAGTTTTATTTTTTTCAACACAGCTAAAATCCGAATTAACAGATCTTACGGAATCCTTGAGTCGAACATTTGAAAAATTGAAATCAAAAGCAGAATTATCACAGCTTTTGATTGAGAACATGCCAATGGGTCTGATGGCCTTAAGTGCAAATAATGACGTCGTATTTATGAATTCAGTGCTGCAGAATCAGTTGCATCTAAATCAAGGTGACATAAGTGAGTTGCTCAATTTAAAATCAACAACCGCTAACAATGAAATTTCTTATTATAATTCAGAAATTTCGGATCGACGTTTTTATCAGATTGAAAGTACAAGCTATTTTGATGCAGATTATCAGCAAGATATTAATTTGCATCTTGTCAAAGACACTACTGAAATTCGCCAAATGCAAGATCAAATAAAACACAAAGAAAAAATGGCAGCAGTAGGGCAACTGGCCGCAGGAATTGCGCATGAAATTAGAAACCCCTTGGCCGGCATCAGTGGCAGTATAGAACTTTTATCACAAGATACAAAAAATCCCGATGATCAAAAATTAATGCGAATAATTTTAAAAGAAATTGATCGCTTAAATAATTTAATCACTGATTTTTTAGACTATTCAAAGCCAGAAAAAAGGCCTGATCAAAAAATTGATTTGGCTCAGATTTTAGATGAAGTTATTCAAAATATTAAGCTGAGCAATCTAACGCCTAAAGATCTGATTTATCAAATTCAATTACAAACTAGCTACGTATTAGGTTTTTCTGATAAGTTGAAACAAGCATTTTTAAATGTGATGGTAAATGCAATTCAAGCTATGAAGGACAAACAAGATTGCTGTTTGGCAATAAAAACGATACATAAAGAACATCATATCATTGTTGAAATCAGTGATACGGGTTCTGGAATGTCAGTCGAAGCGCAAAAAAGATTATTTGAACCGTTCTATACTACAAAATCAAAAGGCACAGGATTGGGTTTGGCGATTACACACAAAGTTTTTGAATCACATCAGGCTGAAGTTAAAATTGAAAGCGAAGTTAATCAGGGTACTAAATTTAAAATTATTTTTAAAAAAATATAAATAACGTATTAAAAGAGGAAAAAATGAAATCACGTATATTGGTCGTTGACGACGAAGAATCAATCAGAGAATTTTTAGAAATAATGCTTAAAAAAGAAGGCTACGAGGTTACCACGGCCGAAGATGGTGCGAAAGCAAAAGATATTTTAACTAAAAAATCATTTGATATGATCATTTCAGATTTACAAATGCCAAATGTAACGGGTATTGAATTATTGAAGCATGTTAAAGAAAGCTATCCAGACACGGTTTTTATGTTGATTACCGCTTTTGGCACAACAGAAACAGCCGTAGATGCCATGAAAATGGGTGCCTATGACTACGTCACTAAGCCCTTTAAAATTGATGAAGTTCGAATGAATATTGCCAATGCACTACGTTCACAAAATCTTGAAGTTGAAGTTAGAACTTTAAAAAAAGAACTTGTTAGAGAATATTCATTTCAAAATATGGTTGGGAACTCAACAGCGATGCATTCTATTTTTGATTTGATTAAGCGAGTTTCACAGACACCAACGAATATTTTAGTTACTGGTGAATCGGGTACAGGTAAAGAAGTTATTGCCAAAGCAATTCATTATAATGGCCCATTAAAAGACCGACCTTTTGTCACAATCAATTGTGGGGCTATTCCTGAAAATTTAATGGAATCTGAAATGTTTGGTCATAAAAAGGGTTCATTCACAGGTGCCATTGCCGATAAGCAAGGTTTATTTGAAGTGGCAAATGGCGGCACTTTATTTTTAGATGAAGTTGGCGAGCTTCCGCCGTCGATTCAGGTTAAATTATTAAGAGCCATTCAAGAGCGTATTATCAGACGTGTTGGTGCCACCGAGGACATGAAAATTGAAGTTCGAATTATTGCTGCTACCAATAGAAATTTAGATGACATGGTAGCCAAAGGCACATTCCGACAAGATTTATTTTATCGCTTAAATGTGATCAATATTAAATCACCTGCATTGCGCGACCGGGCTGAGGATATCCCGTTATTAGCAAATCATTTTCTAAAAAAGTATAATGAAAAATTAGGTAAAAATATAAATACAGTTTCAACAGAAGCTATGGATATTTTAAAAAAATACAATTACCCAGGTAATGTGCGTGAACTTGAAAATATGATCGAACGTACAGTGGCCTTGGAAGCCGGTTCGACAGTATTGCCTGAATCGCTACCACCTATGGTGAATACAACCTCTGGTCGAAAGATGGCATCAAGTCATGAAATTGAAATTGGTGATGATGGCTTAGATCTTGATAAAGTCATTGGTCAAATTGAAAAAGAAGTTCTTATCAAAGCAATTCATGCAGCTGGTGGTACAAAAAAGAAGGCGGCAAAGCTTTTGAAAATTTCATTCAGATCTATGCGTTACAGAATAGAGAAATACAACCTAGGTGTTGTTGGTGATGACGAATTAGATGAAGATTAGATGCTAAGTGCGCATAACAATTATCGGAAATCTGGCCAGCGGCAAAACAACGCTGGCACGCATTTTATCAAAAGAAAAAAATATTCAGGTTACTCACGTTGATTCGATACAGTTTTTGCCGGGCTTGCTCATACGGCCGTATAAAGAAACGATTGAAATTTTAACTGAAATTCATAAACAGCAATCGTGGATTATCGATGGCTATGGTCCTCTGGATATCCTAGAGAAACGATTTGAATTGTGTGATCAAATTATTTTTTTAGATCCGCCTATTTGGAAAAATTATTTTCGGTTGGCAATTCGACAAATTAAAAATATTTTTTCACCGCGTAAAGAGATGCCATTAGGAAGTGCAGAGTTGTCGTTAGGTCATACGATTAAATTATTTAAAACGATTCATCAAATCCATACAAAAATGCGTCCTGAACTAATCCG
>JAYVKY010000126.1:0-4095 GCA_043767965.1 Pseudobdellovibrionaceae bacterium | reverse complement strand
CCGATGCCGCTACTCCACGAAAAATATTTCCTCCGCCGATCACTAAACCAATTTCGACGCCAGTTTCGTGTGCCGCTTTCACATCTTGGGCAATTTGGTTTAATACGATGGTATTAATACCGCTGCCTTGGGTACCCGCCAGAGCCTCACCGCTTAGTTTTAGAAGTATTCTTTTGTAGACCGGTTTACTCATGCTAATTCCTTTTCAAAAATATCGATTCAAAATTCTAGCGGCAAGCATAAAAAAAGAGAGCCTCAGGGGCTCTCTTTGAAGAGAAAATTTTTAGTTCAAACCTTGTGTTTGGGCTGCAACTTCAGCCGCAAAATCGACAACTTTTTTCTCGATACCTGCACCAAGTTCAAAACGCGTAAAACGTTTAATTGTTAAATCGCCTACGACCTTAGCAGAGACTTCTTTCATTAAAGCGGCAATTGTAATTTCAGGGTTTTTAACAAAGCCTTGGTCCATTAAACAATTTTCAGCCAAAAACTTTCTGATTTGACCTTCAACAATCTTATCGACCATTTCTGGTTTCTTGCCAGATTCTAAGTTTTTTAATTTTAAAATTTCTTTTTCTTTAGCGACAACTGTTGGGTTCATATCAGCTTGTGATAAAGCAAGTGGATTAGTGGCTGCAATATGCATACAAACATCTGCTGCAAAAGTTTTTGTCTCTGGTGCGTTCGCGGCTGCAGCATTTGCGGCACCGACTTCAATCATGACTCCAATTTTGCCTTCGCCGTGAATATATGTGTGAACAATACCTTCGCCAGTTACAGAATACTTTTCTGAACGACGGATTACGATATTTTCACCAAGTGTTGCAATCGCTTCTTTTAATGTATCGCTGATTTTTTTAGATGGTGTTTTAATCGAATCTTGTTCTAAAATTGGTGCTGTTGAATTTGAAGTCAAAACATGAGTCAAAACATCACTGACAAAAGATTTAAACCCTTCATTTCTTGAAACAAAGTCAGTCTCGGAATTAATTTCAACAACAGCAGCTGTTTTACCAGATGTTGCCGCAGAAACTAAGCCTTCGGCTGCAATACGATCTGATTTTTTTGCCGCTGCTGATAGGCCTTTAACGCGTAACCATTCAATAGCTGCTTCAAAATCGCCTTTAGCTTCTTCCAAAGCCTTTTTGCAATCCATCATTCCAGCACTTGTTTTTTCACGTAACTCTTTAACCATAGTCGCAGAAATAGACATTGGAACTCCTTAAAATAATTATATTTATTTAAATAAAAATCAAAAATTCAAAAAAGAACAGCAGATTATTCTGCTGTTTCCGTTGGTTTTGTTTCGTTTAATTCAGCTTCGATTTCAACTAAGTCTGCAGTTCCTGCCGCGACAAGTTTTCTTGTTTTGCTGGCTTTCACTACTGCAGGTCCTGCGACCACTTTTTTAGCATCAGCCATTGGTGCGCGCGCCGCAGGTTTTACATCTGACATTTCAGCCTTTTCTTTAGCAAGATCAGAGCCTTTATCAGTATTCGTACGCATTTTTTGTTCCCAAGTCTTTGCGCCCTCGATGTAGGCGTCAGCAATTAAGTTTGTGAACAATTTAATCGAACGAATTGCATCGTCGTTGCCAGGAATTGGGAAATCGACAATTTCAGGATCACAATTTGTGTCAGCAATAGCGACAACTTTGATACCTAATTTAATCGCCTCAAGAACAGCGATGTGCTCTTTTGGTAAATCAACAACGAACATGACTTTAGGTAAAGTCTTCATTGATCGGATACCTTGTAAGTATTCAGTCAAACGGATGTATTCGTTATCCAGTCCAGCGCGCTCTTTTTTAGTTAATAAATTGAAATCGCCGTTTTCTTTCATTTTATCGATTTTGTGTAAACGATCGATAGAAGCTTTAATTGTTTGAAAATTCGTTAACATACCGCCCAACCAGCGTTTAGTTACGAAATATTGACCGCAACGGTTAGCGGCTTCTTGGATAGGTTCGATAGCTTGTTTTTTTGTACCGACCATAATCATTGTTCCGCCTTCGGCAGCAATTTCTTTGACGAAATCAGCAGCTAAATTTGCGCGTACAACAGTTTTTTGCAGATCGATAATGTGAATTCCACCGCGAGCTGTGTAAACATACGGTTTCATTTTTGGGTTCCAGCGTGCCGTTTGGTGTCCGAAGTGTACGCCAGCGTCCAGCATTTCTTTCATAGTAACTTGTGCCATAGATATTCCTTTTTTCTGGTTGATCCTCCGAGGGGCAGAGCCTTGGCATAAAAGATTTAAGCCAAAGTTTTCCCGCAAAACCAAAATTGCAGGACCAGTTGTTACCCAACGTGTGTTATAGTGGTGGACAGAGTTATCACGAGTGAAGTTCATAGGCAAGTACAGTAATTGTCGGGGTGGGTGGGGTACGTTTTAAAAACCGAATCAATATGAGTAAAAAATAGGCATTAGGGGCTTAGTTAGCTAAGTGCCAATTTAGTTTAAATAATCTCAGTAGTAGCGGACAACTGTGGTAATAATATCTGCTAAAAAATATTTTTGAAGATCCTTCTTTTCAATACCAAATTTCTCTATATAAAAAATGATATCATCTGGAAAATACCAAAAATAGTCTTCAGCAACACCGCGGTCATACTCATTAATTAATTCGCGATCAATCAAAACCATAATATTTGGCAATTCTTTACGCGACCATCGTGATCTAGGTCTTGGAAAATTCAGATTATATTTAAATCGATACGAGCCGTTTCCACTTCTTAGGAGTTCGAAAACGCTCATTCGCAGAATAAATTTAAGGATAAACCAGGTTCTGAAGCGAAGCATGAGATCTTTAGCTTCATACAAGTACCATTTAAATAACATTGGACATCCTCGTAATAAAATTAACTGAAATTAGGCAAGCAGAATGATATTGAAAAGAATACGCCACTATCAACAGTGGTGCAATAAGGGCGTAGGTCCAGGCATTAATAATAAAATAGTATTCCACCGATCCACAATCATGGATTACCAACAAAGCATAAAAAATTTAAATCATTTGAAAAATTTTGTTCGAGCATGGACCGAATGCAGTATTTTTTTCTTTTTTTATTCTGAAACTGAATTTAAAAATGAAACATATTGTAATAATCGCACGCAAGTCCAAAAAAAAATAATTGATGAAATGTTGAGGAATGGATTTCCTTATGGATACATTAGCAATAAAGACACGGGAGAAGAAATATTATATTACCGTGATCAAAATATAACTGTTCAATATGACTTGTTTTTTGAAAAATATAATATTTTTTATTGTTACGATCCTGTGGATAAAAAAATACTGCAGCAACAGTTTTTACAGTTAGTTGAGTTGTTGAAAAATAAATGATTTAATTTTTTTTGTTAATTCTGTTGAAGTTAATATTTCGAATTTAACCTGAGGCATTAGGTTAGAAATTTTCTCTTCTAGGTTTATTAAGCCGGAAAATCCGCAGGGAAGCCAATCTTCGTCATTGATTTTAAATACGAGCTGAATTTTATAAGCTTTGTTTGTCGTGGCGTACACAGTCGATTTACTCCCCACAGTTTCAATAAAAAACGAGATCTCGGTTCTTTGATTTATGTTTAAATTAGACCTGTTTAAGATCTTAACAAGTTTAAAGAATTCAATTTTGAGTTGCGTATTTTGGTCCATGACAGACGTGGTGCAAAACCAAGAACACCGCTATAGCACGGTAAGTTAGCGTTCGAACTGGGCTCGATCCGGAATCTGAACCTAGGTCTACATTTTAACAGCAGAAGCTTATTCTGCCGATCCACAATCATGGATTACCAACAAAGCATAAAAAACCTAAATCATCTGAAAAATTTTGTCAGGGCATGGACAGAATGTTATATTTTTTTCTTTTTTTATTCGGAAACCGAATATCGTGTTGAAATTTATAATTCTGATTTTGCAGATGTCGAGCAAGAAAACATTGATCAAAATATGTGTAGCGGATTTCCGTATGGTTATATTTGCAATAAAAATACAGGTGCAGAAATTTTACACTACCGCGATAAAAATATTAATGTAGAGTATGATTTGTTTTTTGTGGGATTCAATTTGGTTTTTTGCCATGACCCTGTCGACAAAAT
>JAYVKY010000125.1:0-5260 GCA_043767965.1 Pseudobdellovibrionaceae bacterium | reverse complement strand
TCACATTTAAGCCCGCTTAAATCGGGCTGGACAAATGAGGGCGTCGTCATGAACGGCAGCCTTGAATATGATTCAAAAAGCGGACGCCCCACGTATCAGTTTCTGCACGGCATCCCAGGGGATTCTTTAGCGATTCTGACCGCAAAACGTGTTGGCATAAGCCCCAATGTTTTGGCCAGGGCGCATGAACATTTGTCACCTTTAGCAAAACAAAAAATATCAGCGCTGAATGAAATTGAAAATCTAAAAAAAGATCTTTCTGATTTACAAAATAAATACAGAAAAGATTTAAAAGATCTGGATACCCAAAAAATTTCTTTGGCCACAAAGATTAAAGAATTTGAAAATCAAAAAGAACACGCGCTTGAAAAAACAATCGAGCGCGCCTCAAAAAAAGTGGACGACGAAATTGCGACCACCAAGGCACACACGGCTCTTGAAAAACATCGAAAATTGCAAGAAATTAAATATAATATGCCTGAAATTGTCAAAGGACCAGGCTCGGCATCAGGAGTAAATCAAAATCCTGGGCAAATCAAAACGGCTGATGATTTTTCGGCGAAATTTCCTCCCGGCAGTAAAATATTTGTTCAAACTTTAAATCAAGATGGCATCGTTCAATCAAAACCGAATTCAAAAGGTGAAGTTTTAGTTTTATCACAATCGATACGTTTACAAGTTCATTACACCGAATTAAAACCAGCACAAAAATCTTCAAATCCGACATCGCAATTAGTTAATCGAAGTGGTTCTACCCACGGCGGCAGCACAATTGCCTTTATGGATGAAGACCGGGTTGTGGATCTGCGCGGAAAAACTGTTGAAGATGCGTTAAGCGATCTTGAAGCTGCTTTGGACCGCGCAAGCACTTCTAAAGAAGACCGGCTGAAATTGATTCATGGCCACGGCACCGAGGCCTTAAAAAAAGCCATTCGTACATTTTTATCCAGATCAGTTTACGTAAAAAAGTGGAAAGCGGGTACGCCTGAATCAGGTGGTGACGGTGTAACGTGGGTTGAATTGGGTCTGTCGTAAATCTGATACGAGCTACATGCTGTAGTTAAAATAATACTTGACCATACTCCATTTTATTCGTAATATTATGGAGTATGATCTTAAGATTACTTAAGCCATTAAATACAGACAGCTTTTTTTTGTTCGGCGCACGCGGCGTTGGTAAATCAACATTTGTCAGCGAGCAGTTTCTTGCAAATCAAACAGTAGATTCTGTTTGGACAATTGATTTACTACATGATGATACTTTTGATCGTTATTTGACTAGACCTGCTCAAATCGAAGATGATTTGAAAGCTCTAACTCAAAAACCTGAGTGGATTTTTATCGACGAAATCCAAAAAATTCCTGCACTTTTAGACCATGTTCATCGTCTGATTGAAAATAAAAAGCAAAAATTTATTTTATCAGGATCGAGCGCTCGTAAGCTTAAAAAAATGGGAAGTAATTTACTGGCTGGCCGTGCCTTTTTAAATAATATGTATCCGTTGACTTATCTTGAGCTTGCTGAAAATTTTAATTTAATTGATGTTCTTCATTGGGGATCACTGCCCAAAGTTTTTAATTCAGAAGTCGAACAAAAGTCTGCATTTCTAAGAGCGTATGTGCAAGTTTATATTAAAGAAGAGATTCTAATCGAGCAAATTATCAGAGACCTTGAACCTTTCAGAAATTTTTTAGAAATTGCGGCACAGATGAATGGCAAAGTGACTAATTTTACAAAGATCGCCCGCGAAGTGAACGCTGATCCAAAAACGATCATCAATTATTATTCTATTCTTGAAGACACTTATATCGGTTTTTATCTGCCCACGTTTCATAGATCAATACGCAAACAACAAATTCAACACCCTAAGTTTTATTTTTTTGATATCGGCGTAAAGCGAACTCTTTCGCGATCTTTAAATGACACTTTTACCCCTGGCAGTTTTGCTTATGGTGATGCTTTTGAACACTTGGTCATTTGTGAATTTTATAGATTGAACCAGTATTTAAATCGAGATTATAAGCTTTCATACTTTCGAACGAAGGAAGGTCAAGAAATTGATTTAATTCTTTCACGGTCACAAAAACTGATTCTAATTGAAATTAAATCTGCTGCCAAAGTAAATTTAGACGATGTCTCTAAGTTTAGAAAATTAGGTTCTGAATTTAAAGGCGCAAAATTATATTTTCTAAGCACTGATCCGCACGCGACCGAAATTGACGGTGTCCGTTGTTTACCCTGGCAACAAGCCATTCAAGAGATCTTAGAACTGACTCTATAAAAATTAGAGAAATTTATAGATGACGACCGCCTGAAATTGATTCGGGTTGAATTAGGTTTGTCGCAAACCTATAGCCGTAACACAATTTTATTAAACGAGTTCAGTGAGCAATGCTAAATTATTAAAATTTCTATGCGCAGTTTCGTAATTAATCAACAGTTTCATTGAAATTTGATATGGATTAATATGTGGTTCAATGAACATCATCGATGCAATATCTGCACGATTCGTTAGGCCCATCAAAATTCTATTTTTAATAAAAATATTTCTACTTGCTAAAGCTTTCAAACCATCACCACGCTTATTCGATTTTCTGCGTAAACAAGCTGAAATAAATTTATTTTTTTCATACGAACAGTTCAGTTTTTTCATACATTTATTTAAATATTCTAAATTTATCAAGTCACTATACATCGACAGCCATGTTGTAATTTTATATTTTATTTTTGCAGTAAAATTATTTTTTAAAATGCCTGCAATGCATTCTTCTGGCAAGATCCCACCTCGGGCATCCGTTATTGTGTCGGAAAGTCCAAGATAGTATAAGTATATTAATTCCTCTTGGCTATTGGCGTTAGCCTGGAATTTGAATTTATTAAAGCCTATATTTTTTAGCTGGATTAAACTGTGATTTTTTGTGTCATGATGGCAAAAATTCGGGTTAATTTCTTTAAGTCGATCTAAAACAAAGTATTTGGAATCATCTTCATATTCGAAACCTTGCGTTAAAATTCCTACAGATGCAAATTCAGGATCAGGATTTACTACATTATTTTCAATTTTAATTTTACAAATTTTTGAATAATACTTCGCCGGTATTTTTTTTGCCTGTCTGATAGCTTGTTTATATTTTACTTCATTGACTTTCTTCAGAATGCCTACCAAAAAATTAATTTCATTTTGGTTATCCATCTTTTTTATAAATTTAACCATTGAAATATTCGAAATTAAAAAATCATACCGATGAAAAAAAGAAATAATTAAAGAAGCTACTCGCCCGTCATTAACTGCTAGACTCATCAAACCACAGATTATAGCTTCTGGAATTTGACTTCGTTGTGTAACATTACTTTGGTCTGGATTCACATTAACGCCTAAATAATACAAATCTGAAAATTTATATTTATTCATTTAAATAATCCTTTATAAAAGCATCAATGACGACTTTTGCAATCGGATCAGTATTAAATTTTAGAACATATTCTCGCGCCACTTTAAGTTCTTGTTTTGTTGGCTTAATCCAAAGAATGTCTTCTTCATCTCGTGGAGTATTTCGACCGATCAGTGCAGATAGCTTAGTTGATATCAGATCTTGCCTAGACAAGCCTTTAATCTTCAGGTGAGATTTAGAAAAAAGTAATGTTGTGTTTTTCTTCCAACCACGTCCCAACTTTTTACCAATAGGCGCAACTTGATTATTAAGCCAGAATCCAGAAAGATTTAATTTTTTATTAACCTTGTTAATACAAATCACGAGATCGCTGTCCATAGAATCCATAATAGCGTCAATATCAGAAGTAAATCGGTTTTCGTACCCAAGTAGTATCAATTCCGCCCCACCACAAATATAAATTGTAGTCTTGAAATTAATCATTTCTAATTCTTCATTGAGTGCCGTTAAACAACCTTTAACATCAAGCATTTTAACCTCAGACTGATGATATATTGGAAATACCAATATATCAAGAATCATTGCTTGATAATGTCGTCCGTTGTTTACGGCGCGACCGAAACCTTTGCAGATTTAAAATACACATGCGCATCCTCAGTGTACAGACCGATTTTGCCACTTAAATATGGCCGTTCGTTGTCTGTAAATGTCGTAAGTAAAACGCCATTGACTGCGACCGTGATCACATTGCTTTTTTGTGTGATTTTAATATTATGCCATTGTCCAACAGCAAAAGTTGGTGAAGATCCTGATGATAAAAACCTTTGAGCTCCGGCGTACGCGGGGTCACCTTTGCCTAATTCCCAACCGTTAGGTTTTGTAACGAAATAATAAAAATGCACGTTATCTGTATAATTCCAAAATGCCCAACCGACTTCCCAAGCATTGGGTGCTGTGCCCGTTCGTAATTGCTGTTGGTTTTTTAATGTTGTTTCAAAAATATAATCGCCTGAAAAGCTGGGCCCAACAACAAGCCCACCGTGGGTTTCACCCGATGACGTTGATGTCATTGGTTTTAGTGAAACGGCATTACCTTCAGTTAAACTGACAATTGAATTACAACCATAGCCTGCAAAAACTGAAGTCCAAGAACTAACAGCTGCGAAATTTTGACCGTCAGCAATGCACCCGCCTGCGGCAAGACCAGAAAAATCATCATAAAAAAGCGTCGATGATGATGGCGGCGGGACAGGTGTCGGCGCTGGTGCTGGATCAACAACAACAGACCCCGCTGTTGCACTGGCTATGTTTGAATACGCCGAATAAACGACCGAGCCTGATCTGTTTCGATAACCGCGTACACGATAATAATATGTTCCTGCTGCAAGACTTGCATCTGAAAATGCAAGTGAATCTTTGGCGATTCTAGCAATTTCAGAAAAACCCGAGGAAGAATTTAAACTTCGTTGAATAATATAACCTGATTCATTGGTGGCATTATCTTGCCAGGATAAATTAATTTGCGTGGCTGAACTTGCAACCGCACTTAACGATGAGGGCGCATTTAATGCCCATACGTTCGATGAAAGTAATATACCAACGACCCAAAATAAAACAGTTCCTAATTTCATATCAGCCCCCAGAATTTTAAGTTGCAATTTATATGCTTATCTAAACGAACCTGTGCCTATTTAATTTTAATATTTTGATCAATAAATATCTGTTTTGCTCTTCCTAACTCATTAATCGTATTGAATTTGCTTATCTATTAACTAAATCGTTCAACTTGAAAACACAGTAACAAGTTTAACGGCTCATTATTGGATATTCATTCGAATTTACCTTGAAAAATTAACGACGATAAATG
>JAYVKY010000124.1:0-2061 GCA_043767965.1 Pseudobdellovibrionaceae bacterium | reverse complement strand
GCATCGTCAGTTAATTTTCCTGTCACTAATGAAGATAAAGTTTTTTTAGAGGCATCAACCTCAAGATAGCCACGGTTAATTGCAGCAATTGTATCATCTGTCACACGTCGCAGCCAAATAGCACCCACGTCTGAAAGTGCGAATTGATGCAATAAAGACATCACTTTTTCCTGAGGAACACTTTCATTGCCGTTTAGATCGCTCTCTTTAATGATATTTATTTTTTTGAATAATTCAAAAATCTCTTCACGCTGGGTCATTTCTTCAGTAGCAGAAAGCCTGGGGTGTTCTTTTCGTATGACTTTAATTTTTCCATTCTCATCTTTGACAATAACAATTCGTCCGCCCGATTGATTTTTACCCAGCAACTCTTCCGAAAGATCAGGGCCGCGGTGCACTCTTCGAATGATTTCATTAAGTGCTGTAGTGCCGCTGGTCTTCGGATCACACTGATTATTCAAATGATCACTGGTGTTCACTTTTGAATGTTCATTTGTTATTGCCAGACTGAAAATAGCAAAAATAGCAATCAATAGCTTTCGCAAACGCTCGGTAAACATACAATTAGTTTAGCAGGCTGTTTAGCTTGTAACAAGATGACCAGACTGTGACTCTACGAAAGACTTGTTCGGAAATTCGATTACCTAATCGATCATATTGTCTTTAAATCTTTTAAAAAGGCTTCTCGCTCACTGTTTCAGAAGTCTAGTAAAAATACTTTAAAAAACTAAAGGCCGCGGCCGTTAAATTACAATACACAATACCTTATTATTTTATTGATTTGAGTTTTTTAATTTTTAATAAGACTTTCGATTATTCTTGATGAGGCTTTGCCATCCCCATAAGGGTTTGCTGGGACTTTTTTGTCTTTCCAAGTAACAGTCTCGTTCAGAAGTTTTTCACTAGAGCTGATAATTTTATCTGCATTGGTGCCAACAAGTTCAGAAAAACCTTCCTTAATACCTTCTGGCCGTTCTGTAGACTCGCGTAATATAAGAATCTTTTTACCAAAAGTGGGGGCTTCTTCTTGTAAGCCGCCTGAGTCTGTCATGACAAAGCGGCAGTTCATCATAGTGTAAACAAGTGCAGGATATTCAAGTGGTTCGATCAGAAAAATCCGCCCATGAGCAGAAGAAACTGGCGTACGAGTTTCATTTTGGTTAATCCAGAAAACAGTTTTATTCATTTCATTCGCAAAAACTGATTGAACAGAGGCGCGTACGTTTGGGTTAGGATGTACCGGAAAGAGCAGGTCGACATTGTGATTTTTAATAATTTGCAGAAAGGATTTTAAAATTTCCTGCTGTGCGGAACCAAAATTTTCTCTTCGGTGAAGAGTGGCCAGAATAAAATTATTAAGATTTAAAAAAGAAAATTGTTGTTTTAATTTATTTTGAAGAGTCTCATTGGTTTTGATTTTATGAGCGACTAAGCTGAGAGCATCAATGCCGGTATTGCCTGTGATTTCGATAAATGTCGAGGTGTCAATACTTTCGCAAACCAGGTTGTCGTAGGCCTTTTGAGTAGGACAGAAGTGGGCTTTGGCGGCTAAGCTAATGGCGCGTCTATTCATTTCTTCTGGAAAAGGCGAATTAATATCATATGTTCTGAGGCCGGCCTCAACATGCGCCAATTTGATATTTTTGTAAAAAGCAGTCATGGCAGCAGCATGGGCTGTGGTGGTGTCTCCTTGTACGATAACCCAGTCGGGAGAGTATCGATCAATTACAGAATTCATATTCAACATAGCTTCTGCATGTAAAGTGACTAATGATTGATTGGGCTTCATCAAATTAAAATCAATGTCCGGACGAATATCAAAAAAGCTAAAGAGCGGCTCAAGCAGCTCTTTATGTTGCCCGGTGCAGCAGGCAAGTGCGCGTAGACTCGGATTTTTTTTTGCCTCCAAAATAAGAGGGGCCATTTTAATGAGTTCGGGTCGTGTTCCAAAAACAAATAATAAGGTTTTTGAATATGAATGTTGAATCATATCTCACCCTCAAATTATAACTCAGCTGGAGCTGGCGTGTTCGTTTGCAGCGCTAGTGTTTCTGAATTTTC
>JAYVKY010000123.1:0-6787 GCA_043767965.1 Pseudobdellovibrionaceae bacterium | reverse complement strand
GCGTAAAAAAGGCCTTGGCAAATGGGTCCACAGACACGGCTTTGAAATGATGCGCCAACAAGGCGGCAAACAATATTTTGGCGGAACAACCACCGATAATCAACTCATGCTGGCCACGTTCAGAGCGCATGGCTGTGAAGAATATAAAGCGCTTGAGGAATGGGCCTTCACACCGTAATCTTTGAAGATAAAAAACTGTTGTTATATCAGATATTTATAGATTCGCAGATCATACTCCGTAATCTACGGCTGATTACGGAGTTAAGTCAGGAGTTGATTCATAGCTAGCAAATGCGACCCGACCATAGTTTTTCAAGAAAAATATGAATCGGTAAGATTTCAATGCCTTCAGAGGTGATCTGCGGCTGATTCGCCAGACAAACAACGATTTTTTTGTGAAGCTTGAACTCTTCTTCGAAGGGAGCAAATCCTTTGAAATCTTTTTTTGTCGGATTCATTCCCGATTTAGCTTCAATCGCAATTATATTTTCCAAATTTTCATAGACTAAAAAATCAATTTCATATTTTGAAGTTGATCGCCAGTATTCTAATTTTTTGTCTGACTTTGTATATGCCAAATACGTTTTTAATTCTAAAAAAATAGCTTGTTCGAATTGCTTTCCGTATTCTGGAGTACCCACAGCAATTTCTTTGCGCCCAGCCAATGCGGCAGCCACCCCGCAATCAAATAAATAAAATTTACTGCTGGTCATGGCTTTTCGCTTTTTTGTTGATTCAAATACAGGTAAAATATGGCCGATCAGTGTGTCTGATAAAATTTCAAAGTAATCGCGAACTGCCGATGGCGGGATCTGTGCATCACTGGCAACAGATGTATAGTTGACTTGTTCTCCGTTGAATAAGGCAGCGATATCTAAAAACCTGGAGAAATTTTGAATCGATCTGGTGACTCCTTCAGCTTGAATTTCATCTTTAAGATAGACACCAATGTAATCTTTCAAATCAGAAAAATAATCCGCAGATTCAATCACAGATGGCAATTTGCCTTTAACAATCCCATCCAACCAAAGCTGATTTTTATTTGCACCAAGTTCTGAATAACATAGCGGATAAAAATAAAACCATGCGGCCCTGCCGCCCAATAAATTTACGCCACCGCGTTTTAATTTTCTGGCACTGCTGCCTGTTAAAATGAAACGCAAAGATTTATTACTTTCAATCAGATCATGAACGTCATCCAATAAATCAGGATGCTTTTGAATTTCATCAATAATTACTATTCGCGATTCAGAGTTTTGAACAAAATATTTAACGACATTTTGCAGCTGCGCGGGGTTTTTTATAAAATCCTGATATTCAGAATTTTTCAGTAAATTAATATATAAAGCATCGGGAAATTTCTGGCGCAGATAGGTCGATTTGCCTGTTTGTCTGGGGCCAAGCAAAAATACGCTTTTTCTTTTCAAAACCTCAGAAATGTCTAAAATTCGATCAAACATACCATATTTTAGCTGAAATCTGAGATTGAGTCACTGATTTTAGCTGAAATCCGACATTGAGTCGTGGATTTAAGCTATTTTTTTAGATTAATCATTCGTCCACACATATTCAATATCATCGAACTTTGCACTCCGAATAATATCGTTGTCCGGTATAATGCGATTTCGCGCAAAACCCGACTTTTCAAGCACCCGATATGAAGCTTCATTGCCGAGTGTCACTGTCGCAAACATTTTTAAAACTCCCAACATTGCCAAATGTTTTACTATTGCGCTAACAGACTCGGTGGCGTATCCACTTCCCCAGTACGCTGGAAAAAATAAATATCCTATATTCGTAGCAACATTTGCAGTGTTTACATCAGCATCAAATTTTCCAATATACACCCCATCACTGATCCTGCGAATAGCCCAATTCAATCGCGCTTCATTACCTTGGGTGTTTAATCGTGACTCTAATTTTTTATAATATTTCAGAAGCTCCAACAAAGACTCGGGTGGATCAGAAGAAATCCACTTATAGATCTTTTCGCTCTGCAGAGGTTTAAAAAACAGATCTGCATGTTGGGATACGAGTGGCTCAAGAATGAGTTGTTTGGTTTTAATTTCTGCGTTTAGCAATAGAACTTGATCAGATGAAAATTTCAATTTCATCAGCCTACCGAACCAAAATCATATAATCTTTTTCGCCAGTCAAATCCATAAGACCTGCCAGCAATTTTTTCTCGGTATTTAGTTTCTTACGCTGAGCACGCGATTTATTAACCACCGCACAACCCCAGGCTGAAATGCCCTCTTTATCTTCGGTGCTGCAACGGAAGACTCCGTTTTGCTCGTCGCTGACATCGCTTGAAAAATACCCCGATGAAAATGTCATGACGTTTGATTGATTTTTATTTTTTATTTTATGCACTGGGTTTTCATGAATAAATGACGTCGAATATATGGCTGCTGTAATTAAAAAATATTTTTTATCTTTCAGGCTTGCAAGTCGATCATCTACGGCGGGCCATTCATCGCGAATTAAAATTTGTTCGGCAGTGGCAATTTCAGAAAGCTCGTCGGGCTTTAAATTTAATTCGCGGTCGACGAAAATAAAATCGAATTTTCCGTTTTGTTTTTCGATTTCATTTTTTAACGCGATCGCAAGTTTTAGGTGCAGTGGCTTTTCGGGTTCGATACCGAACCAGAATGATTTTTCATTTAAAATTTCTTGTTGCAGGCGGCTGATAATAGCTTGGGCATATTGATCTGTATCCTGAAAATAGCTCAGTTTAATTTTAGGCACGGTTTTCTGGGCGGTACCCAGCTGAGAATAGATTAATACGCCTAAAGCGAATACAAAGACAATCGAGGCATATAAAACAGGTTTCATTTTCATTTAAAAGTCCTTTAAAGTGAATAGACTAGCCTATTGCTTTTATTTTAAAAAGTGGTAATTTGGCTGAAATAGAGCACAAACTCTAAACAAATGGACTTGATCGAAAGCACGATAATCGACAGGTACCGAAGGTTGATATGAATGAAGTTAAAACAATTCTAATTGTTGGCTCTGGCCGACTGGCGATGCACCTGAATTACTGGCTTTCGCTTCAAGATGCAGAAAATAATATCCAATATAAAATCTTAAACTGGGATCGCAATCAAGATCCGCATCTGATTAAAACATATCTTGCGCAAACCGATGCTGTTTGGCTGGCAATATCTGATTCAGCAATTGTCTCATTTTACGAAAAATATTTGTTGGGTTTTGATCTGCACGTCGTGCATTTTTCAGGCGCCTTGCATGATGATCGTCTATTATGTGCCCATCCGTTAATGACTTTTTCGGACCGGATTTATTCTGACGATGTCTATTCAAAAATTCATTTTGCAATTACGGGACGCCCGAAATTATCAGATGTGCTGGTGGGTTTTAAAAATTCTTACTTTGTCTTACCGGGCGATCAGAAACCACTGTATCACGCCCTATGTGTTGTTGCTGGAAACTTCCCACAAATATTGTGGTTTGAGGTTTCAAAAATTTGTCATGAAAAAAATATTCCTATTCATGCCTTTGATAGCTATTTACGACAATGTGTTGAAAATTTTATTTCAGAAGGTTCTGCGGCGCTGACGGGCCCCTTTCAAAGGCAAGACCTGGCAACAATACAGAAAAATGAAGCTTCGTTACCGATGCCTCTTAAAAATATTTACCACACATTTCAGACGGAGTTTTTAAAATGAAAAATGTTTTAGAATTTCAATCAAAAAAAAATAAACAAGAAAAAATAACAATGGTGACATGTTATGATTATTCATTTGCAAAAATAATTGATCAAACTGAAATTGATACACTTTTGGTTGGCGATTCTGTGGCCCAGGTCATTCATGGCCATAATAATACATTGGCCGCAACAACAGCCATGATGGCGCTGCATACGAAAGCGGTTCGCCGTGGCACAGAAAAATTTGTTGTGGCTGATATGCCATTTTTATCAACCCGCAAGGGATTAAAATTCGCTATGGATGCTGTTCACAGCTTAATGGCTGCTGGTGCGAATGCGATCAAAATCGAAGGCTGCAAAGGTCACGCAGACCTTATCCGACACATTGTTGATTCGGGCATTCCGGTGATGGGTCACTTGGGGCTGACTCCACAATCGATTCACCAACTGGGCGGACCCAAAATTCAGGGGCGCAGCGCTTTGCAAGCTGAAGAAATATTGAATGAATCTTTACAACTTGAAAATGCCGGATGTTTTTCATTGGTTCTTGAATGCGTCCCATTCAGGCTAGCAAAGAAAATATCCGAGCAATTAAAAATTCCGACGATCGGTATTGGCGCTGGTGTTGATTGCGATGGCCAGGTTTTAGTTTTACAAGACATGCTAGGAATGAATTCAGAATTTAATCCAAAATTTTTAAAAAAATATTCTGACTTAGGTTCTGATGTGAAATCAGCTTTGAATAATTATGTTTCAGAAGTTCGTCACAATACATTCCCCACCAAAGAAAATAGCTATGAATAATCTGAATGTTTTTATCTCGATTGAAAAATTCAAACGATTTCGACAAAAAATGGTTGGCACAGTTGGCTTTGTGCCAACCATGGGCGCTTTGCATTCTGGTCATGCAGCTTTATTAAAACAAGCCTCTGCTGAAAATGAATTTTCTGTTTTAAGTATCTATGTGAATCCGACACAGTTTAATAACCCCACGGATCTTGAAAAATATCCAAAAACATTGGACGCTGATTTAAAACTGGCTGCAGAATGCGGAATCAATGCTGTTTTATTGCCAGACTATTCAGATATTTATGCAGATCAGTACCGCTTTAAATTATGCGAAAATGAATTTTCAAATTTGTTGTGTGGGGCACATCGGCCCGGGCATTTTGATGGCGTCTTAACAATCGTTATGAAACTTTTAAATATTGTTCAAGCAGATAAGGCCTATTTTGGCAAAAAAGATTTTCAGCAATTCAAACTGATTCAAGATATGGCCAAAAGTTTTTTTATGAATTCAGAAATTATTGGTGTTGATACAGTCCGCGAAGAATCGGGCCTGGCCATGAGCTCTAGAAATTTAAGACTCTCACCAGATGGTCTTAAAAAATCAGCCCTGATATATAAATTTTTAAAAAGTGAACTGACAGCTATTGATGTTAAAAATAAACTGATTTTAAATGGCTTTGATGTTGATTATGTCGAAGATATTGCAAATCTCCGCTTTATTGCGGCCACTTTAGAGGGCGTGAGGTTAATTGATAATGTCGAAATCTAACATGAAACCGAAGAATATTTTAATTCTGATGAGCGGATCCATCGCATGTTACAAAGTATGCACAGTCATTAGTCAACTGAAGCAACAAAATTATTATGTTAAAGTTGTCATGTCTGCAGCGGCACAAAAATTTATTGGCACAGCCACCATCGAAGGGCTTTTGGGTCATGCGCCCATCACAGATATGTATGAATCAGGTTCTGTTATGGATCACATTCATTTGGCCAGATGGGCAGACCTTATTTTAATGGCTCCTGCGACAGCCAATACTATTAATAAAATGGCTGCTGGCCTAGGTGATGATTTGATATCAACTTTATTTTTAGCCCATGATTTTCAAAAGCCATTTCTATTAACGCCTGCAATGAATACAAAAATGTATATGCATCCGACAACACAAAAATCTTTGATGGAACTAAAAAAAATGGGCGTCACAGTATTAGAAACTGCATCCGGCATTCTGGCTTGTGGCGAAATAGGATATGGCCGCTTGATTGAACCCGAATCTATTTTAAGTGAAATCGAAGCGCGGCTTGGCAATTGTGCAACAGAATTTATTGAAGTAAAGATTCCACGAACAGAAGCTAAAAAAATATTAATTACTTCTGGTGGCACACGAGAACCTATTGATGATGTCAGGTTTATTACAAATGCTAGCACTGGCCACACAGCGGCTTTTATTGCCGATCAGCTGATTGAGTCTGGCTTTAACGTTACCTATTTGCATGCAGTCAATGCCAAACTGCCAATTCTTGAGTGCGCAAAAACAAATTTTACGACATATGCGGACCTTGATCATGCATTAACAACCGCGTTGTCTGAAAATAAATTTGATCTTGTTATACATGCTGCCGCCGTCAGTGATTATTCAGTTTTACCAACTTTGGGGAAAATGAATAGCGACCAAGAAAATTTGACACTTCAATTGAAAAAAAATCAAAAATTGATTAATAAAATAAAAAAAATATCCCCTGATTCAAAGCTTGTCGGATTTAAATTAACGTCTACGGTGGATCAAGCGTACATCCAAAATAAAATTAATGATCTTTTTGAAAAATCAGGTTGCGATTATGTCGTACACAATGATTGGGCGACAGTAAAAACAGGTCACAGTGTATTTAATATGTATTCAAAAAAAGAAAAAAATGTAAATTTAAATCTTGAAGATCTAGCAATTAATCTGTCACAAATTATTTTAACTACGGAGTCTGTATGATTTTGTCTTTGGATGTCGGTAATACGCAAATTTATGGTGGTGTTTTTGACGGGCCACTCAACAAAGAAAAAATGCTTTTATCTTTCCGAAGAAGCTCGAAGCAAGGCTCATCTTCTGACGAAGTCGGAATTTTCTTAAGAACCGTCTTGAAAGAAAATGATATCGATCCCAAAAAAATTAAACAAATCGTTTTTTGCTCGGTTGTACCCGAGGTTATTTATTCTTTGCGCGGAGCTTGCCAAAAATATTTCAATATTTCTCCGTTTATTTTACAAGCCGGCGTTCGCACGGGTTTAAAAATTAAGTATCGAAATCCGCTAGAGGTTGGTGCTGACCGTATTGCAAA
>JAYVKY010000122.1:0-3552 GCA_043767965.1 Pseudobdellovibrionaceae bacterium | reverse complement strand
TAATAGTTGATCTCGGCAGCGTTGATCAAGTGCTGAAATAAAAATTATGTTGTTTTCGACACTATTTTCGCCATTGGTCCTTAAGTTTTGTAATTTTTTTGTAGTTCTCTCTGCAGCTAAAGTTTTATTCTTAATGTCCACCCGGTCCCATTTGTTTCCGACAAACAGGGTCCTTGTGCTAGAAATTTGTGAAATTAATTGTTCGTCTTCGGAGCTCAGCCCTTCTGAGCTATCAAAAATGTATAAACACAAATCGGCCGTAGCCATTTCATCAAGACTTTTTTGAACACCAATTTTTTCAATGAAATCTTTCGTTTCGCGTATTCCCGCGGTGTCGCAGACAATAATTTTTAAACCCTTAAAAACAGTTGCTGATTCTATCACGTCACGTGTGGTGCCGGCGATGCTTGTCACAATAGCCTTGTCTTTTTCAACAACCTGATTCATCAGGCTAGATTTGCCTACGTTGGGTTGCCCCAAGAACACTATTTTCAAACCATCTTTTAAAATTTTTCCTGATTTATAGCCATCGATCATTTTGTTAATCTGGATTTTGACGGATTTAATTTTTTCTATTAATACTTTCCCTTCCACAACATCCAGGCCTTCAGAAGAAAAATCAATAGATGCTTCGATGTGCGCTAAGCACCAGATCAATTCAGATTCTATGTTTAAAAATTCTTTTGATGTCTTGCCCTCGAGCTGTCTGAGTGAAACCTTTAATGCGCTGTCGGATTGCGATTCTATAACAGAAAGCACGGCCTCTGCCTGAACAAGATCAATCTTATCATTCATAAAGGCCCGGTATGTAAACTCGCCGCGCTCTGCCGCGCGCACGCCAAGGGCGTGAAGCCGATTTAATATTTTTTCTATAATTAAAGGGTTTCCGTGACAACCGATTTCAACAGAGGGTTCGCCAGTATAAGATTTTTGATTCGCAAAGTACGTAACCAAAACCTCATCAATTGTTTCTTGCTGGCCATTTTTAAATTTTGTGAAATAGGCCCCGTGTGATTCCATTTGTTTTAAGCCCAGCCCTGGGCAAGCTTGTAAAATGGTATCTAACGCTGTTGCTCCGCTTATGCGCACAACCGAAATTGCTCCGGCACCGACGGGTGTCGCCAGGGCGCAAATCGTTTGTTCGTCTTTATTAAGGCTGTGCATTTTTAAAATAAATTCTAATTTTCTTCAGGGTTTACTTCGGATTGCTCTGTGGCTTGGTTTTTTGCCGGGAATATTTTTATTTTTTTATAAAGGCCATCGCCCAACGACCTGCTTTTTACTCGCCCATCCAGGGCCAAGTACTGATGAACCACTTTTCGTTCGCGCGGCGGAAGCGCCCGATAATAAACAGACTTACCTTGTTCAATAGCAAGTGTTTTTAGGTGCTCTGCGCGCTCAATCAGCGCAGCTTCTGACTCTTGACGAAAGCCGCCACAATCAACAATCACATTTGTTTGTAGATCTGAAAAGTTATGCTGAGTAACGCGCTTTATGATAAGCTGAATTGCATCCATCAACTGACCCTTAAAATCTTTCAGTAGGGCCTCGTCCGGTCCAGAAAAATCGATTTTAATTTCCGTGATTTCTTCTTTTTTTGTAACGTCCAGATTATAAGACAAATCGAAGCCGCCCTTTTCAAGGATGCCCGTCAATGCGTCTTCAACGGCGGCATCTAAATCTGTTTTTTTTCCACCAAAAATTTTACTAAATAGTCCCATTTTTCCTCCAAGATTTTACGCAAGCGTTAATGCTGCTGTTTTTGTTTGTTTTAATAAAAAATACTGCTGAATGACGCCAAAAAGCGCGCTAATGAAATTGTAAAGTGTTAATCCGCTTGGCAGCGTGATCATAAATAAAGAAAAAATGATTGGCATAAAAGAAAGAATTTTTGCCTGCATAGGATCCATCGTCGATGGCGTTAGTTTCTGCTGAAGAAACATAGTGATGCCCATTAGTATGGGTAAAATAAAAAAACTGTCGTGGCTGCTGAGGTCCGTGATCCAACCAAAAAATGGCTGTTGATATAGTTCCACGCTAGAGCTTATGGCGCGCCATAAAGCAAAGAAAATTGGGATTTGCAACAACATAGGCAGGCACCCACTAATTGGGTTGGCCTTTTGCTCTTTCATTAGCGCCATTGTTTCTTTATTTAGGCGCATTGGATCGTTTTTATATTTTTCGCGTACCGCGTCCATTTGGGGTTTAATTCTTTGCATTGCCTGCGCTGATTTAAACGAAATAACATTAAATGGCAGCAAGATACCACGAACGATAATCGTCATTCCGATAATCGCGAGTCCCCAGTTGCCAAGCAGATCATGCATTAATTTTAATAATTTCAAAAGCGGCTTTGAAATAAATCCGAACATTCCGTAATTTAAAAGTTCTTCAAACTTTGAATCAATTGCCGTAAGCACTTCTGTTTTTTTTGCGCCAATATAAAAAACCTGACTTATTTTTGTTGAACTAACATTTTTTAAATCATAGTCGATCAATAACGTTGCGCTTTCACCCTCGACCTTTTGGGTGATTGACGGCAAAAAATCTGACTTGTTTAAAAATGCAGTGGTAAAATACTGTGTCGTAATTCCCGCCATTTCAACAGCGGCCGCTGGCTTTAAAATACCTTCGCCTTGTTTTATTGTTGATATAGATTCTGAGTGGGTTTTTCCTTCGTTAATAAAAATAAAGTCTTGGTGTTCAAATGAGGGCATTAAAAAATTAGAACTTTTTGCTATGATTTTTTTCTGCTCTATTTTAATTTGCAAGGCGTCTGTGCCCGCATCAAAATTAATTTCAGATTGTATTGCCATAGTTTTTGGGTTGTAGATTAATGTGCGGGTCAATTTTTTTCCATCAATCATGGCCTCGCCATAAAACTCGGTGTCCGATTTTTTAGAAATATTAAACGACAGGGGTAGATTTTTGTAAATAACTGCAAACAGCGGTGTTATTGGTTCATATTTAACAAAATTTCCGTCTCTGTCTTTATAATCTTTAACGACGAATTGACTAAAGCCAAATCCATTAGATGAAATTGTAAAATCAACATGATCATTTGAATATTTAATTTGCTGGGCCAATGGCGTCGCCACGCCCACCACCTCTGCCAGAGGTTTTTGGGCCTCTGTGGCTTTATTTTCAGAATTTTTTGGCAATTGTTCTATGGCTGCCAGTTTTTGCGGTGGGTATTTTTGATTCATATAATATTGCCAGCCCCAGAGTGACAAAAAAGTAATTGCAAGCGCGGCTAAAAACCGGGGGTTGCCAAACGGAGATTCAGTTTCATTTTTCATATTATGCCTTTCGAGCTGTGTGGCGCCGGGTCGTAATAGTTTTTATTTTGTGAAAGTGGGTGGCACGAACATAGTCGCTTTGCCGTTAAAATGGTGGCCTTAAGAGCATTGTGATTTTCAAAACATTCAATCGCGTAATTTGAACAGCTTGGATAAAATCTGCAGCGCCCGCCAAGATAAGGACCTAAAATAATTTGATAGCTGCGGATGAAAAAAAGAGAAAACCTAAATGTTTTCAAGAATTGTTTTAAAC
>JAYVKY010000121.1:0-3058 GCA_043767965.1 Pseudobdellovibrionaceae bacterium | reverse complement strand
TTGCTGATTACAATCTACAAAAAAATACATTTCCGCAAGAATATGTCTGGGGTCCAACAATTAATCTAGAGGTTGGTTCAATGCAACTTAAAGCCGGAGGTAATTCAGGGTTGCTTGACATTGACCTTGGTGGATTTTTCACTTGGTTTCTTGTGGGGTCTTCAACAGCCTTAAGAGTTCAGGGCCATTATCATTATCAAAAAATTACAACGACGATCACTGAATCAACACTGAAAGGATTCACATCGAAAACATTTTTAGTATTTTATTTTTAAATATTCATCCTGTTAAAAAAAAGCGTATCAAGCTGAAGCGTTAGGAATGAACTTTGTGCCCTTTGATAATGAATCAAATCAGATATTAAATCGTCGCGCTTGCGTTTCACAGTATTTTCATCTGCATTTTCAAAATTATGTGCCATTACAGCAAAATAACTATTCCCATTATTCGTCGCAGAAATGCCCGCTAGATTCAACGTTGGTACGTCATAAAGTCGTCCGGTTTTTAAAACTATATTCCTGCTAAAAATCAAATCAGATTCGTAGGTGCCCTGATCTATACCTGCTGTTAATAAAATGTGGCCCAAGTTTAAATTATTTCTTTGCGCTATCAGATCTAAATATTTCAATGTTTTTAAAACACTTAAGCAGTTACCCAGATTATCAAATCGTTTGTCATTTGTTTGCAGTGATAAACCCGAACCTGTATAAATCTTTAATTCTTGCTTTGAAATTTTAAGTTGATTCAATTGAAAATCTTCAAATGCTTTGGCAGAACCTAAACTTGAAAAAAGTGCATCAGCAATATAGTTGTTTGAGTACACATTTATTTCTTTGATGTACTTCAATAAACTTGACGACTGAATACGGATTTCTTTATCGTAATAATTCCGGTCGATTTTACTTTGTGGCAGGTAACTTATTTGTTGTACTGAAAATTCATTAGGCACTTGTAAGTCAACTAATAAGTTACCTAATAAACCACCTAAATTTTTCATTGCCTGTTCAGTTTGTGTTCCCCAATGAGCTGAATTTAAAATTTTATTTAAATTTTCAATCGTTTGATCCTTCGTCACTGGCACGTCTTGAAGCTCTAGATGTGGGTTTGACAAAACCGATAAATAAATTCGCGTTGTTTCATCAATGACTAAATTCCGAAAGCGCTTGACTCCACTTTTATTAAGTTGTGACAAAGCAAAAAGAATTTTTTCAATATTTACAATAGGATCGTAATTTGTTTGTAAATAGGCATCATAGGTTCCATCATTTGATATTTTCTTAAGTTTCCAGATCATTTGATAACGAAAATCAGGGCCTAACTGATGCAGTGCCCAGGCAGATAAAAATATTTTCGAAACAGAGGCTAAGGGATACGGCATTAAATCACGGTACCCACTGTAGGTTTCGCCCTGCCCGGCAGCGGATTCACAATATGTTATTGTGGGGTCATCTTTATAAAGTAATGATCGCGATAAAATCCAGGGCCCCTGAGGGCGCAAGATCTGGTTATCAATTTCGGCATGACTTGTGACATCGTCAAAATTTGATGCTTGTCCACATGAAAACAAAAAAAGACTTAATATGAAAAATAGGCTGACCGTTTCCATTATTTTTGTCATCATGCTGACAAGATGCCAGCTTTAAGCCAAGTAAAATACTGCCATTTACAGAGCATGAAAATCTTGCAATTATTTTGACTTTTTATGCCTTTAAAATCAATATAACAGCTTTCGGGAAGCATTAAGGAAGTATTATGTCGCGCACGCCATTTGAATTCAACGTAGATCAAATTAAGGACCATACAAAACAAATCCGCGAGCTTTTTTTAATACTTAAAAATCCATCAGAATTTAAATTTAAAGCAGGTCAGTTTGTTATGCTTCATGTACCCACCGAGACAGGTAAAGCGGCGCTTCGCGCGTACTCTATTGCGACCACCGAACATGACAATCAGAAATTTCGTTTAATTTTTAAGTTTGTTGAAAATGGTGTAGCTACAAATTTCGTGTGGAATTTAAAAGGCCAAGAGACCCTAACATTAACGGGCCCGTTCGGAAAAGTATTTTTTCAAGAACCACCCACTGAGCAAATTGTTTTTTTAAATACAGGCAGCGGCCTTTCACAACATTTTTGTTTTTTAGAATCTAAAATGAAGCAGTACCCAAATTTGAAATACAAATTATATTTTGGCCTACGCAAAGAAGAAGATCGTTATTATGAAAATGAATTGCACGAATTAAAAAAACATTTGCCGAACTTTGAATTTCATTATGTCTTAAGTCAACCCAGCGATTCGTGGACTGGCAAAACAGGTTATGTTCAACATTTTTTAGCTGAAACAAAATACAAAGAAATTTCAACGACATTTTACTTGTGTGGTAATGGCGGGATGATTAAAGCCGTCAAACACCAATTGCTTACTATTGATGGCCTTGATAAATCAAAAGTTTGGTCTGAAGCTTTTGACTAAAAATGAAAGCTCTTATTTAACGTCAGTCTTATTTTTAGTTGTCGCAGGAATTATATGGGGAATGTCTTTTACCTGCGCCAAATGGGCCCTTGTTGATTTTACAACGACTCAACTTTTATTTTGGCGGTTTTTTATTGCGTATGTAATTGCTGAAATATTCTTGTTTATTTTTAAAAGAAATATTTGGAGAAAATCACATCAGGATATCTTCTTGTCCCTGAAGCCCGGACTGTTCTTGGGGGTGTCTCTTTTATTTCAAATTCATGGTTTGCATTATACAACGGCGACAAATTCAGGATTCATAACTTCCCTGTACGTTATTTTGATTCCGTTTATTTCAATTTTTTTATTTCATGCAAAAATTAAAAAGCATCATATCGCGTTTGCTGGGCTCGCATTTTGTGGAATGTTTTTTTTATTGAATATTCCTCAAAATGTATTCAGCGAGCAACTTTTTAAATTCAATTATGGTGATCTACTGACTTTAGGCTCTGCCGTAACCGCCGCATTTCAAATTATATACATTGGCTTAACTGCAAGAAAAGCAAAAAATACATTCAGATATAATACATATCAAACGTTTTGGTGT
>JAYVKY010000120.1:0-10126 GCA_043767965.1 Pseudobdellovibrionaceae bacterium | reverse complement strand
ATTGTTGGTGATTTTTCGTCAATAAACCACGTCAAAAAGGCCCCAGATTTTTTGATACCTTCAAACCAGTTATAATAATGGGCCTTACGATCAATATCGCGAAATTGTGAAAAGGTATCTAGTGCATTTTTTGGCACATTAAAATCTGCAGTCTTAGAAATAATATGATCAAAATATTTGGCCGTGTATGTAACAGATGTTGTATCGGCGTCAGCAGGAATATTTGTCAACCCTTGAATAAATTGGGGCACATATTTGTGGCCCGCACGAGGCCCTCGAACAATCGTTCCGCGAAAATTCACCTGCGTGTAATAGCTATAAACGTCGCCTGATTTATAATTTAAATCGATAGATTCAAGCCCATTTTTCATCATTGGCTTAATTCGTTGGTAGCCTGAAATTTCAAAATAAATTCCAGATAACAGATTCAAAATCGAAGCAGTTGCAAACGAGGTGGGTTCATCTATTGGCCTAGCAAATAATTTACCAACACCTAACAGTGCTGGTAAAAAATATGAACGCATTTCAACTGGCCATTCACCTTTGAAATAAATGTCTTCATTTTCTTTTTTTTGTTCAGATTCAATAAAATTTAAAGATTTATGGATCACAACATCGATAGATTCAGATGGCGTTTTTGCCAAAATCTGAGCACCAAGGGCCGAAACAAGAATGAAGTTTATAAAGTTTATTTTAAACATAAAAATATAATTACAAAATCAATGCCTATGAACAGCATTTGATTCGTTTCTATTTCGACCCCATTAGAATTGACACACAAAGAACCCCTTTTGGGGCCCACTGTCTTAGATATCGACACTGAAAACTCATAGAAATGATCTTGGTTGGACCAAAAAATGCTGCTTTAATTATGAATGAAAACTTTTTTAACGACGTTTTTAATTCTTATTTTGCCACTTTCTATTTTTGCAGAAGTGCATTTGATTTCTTGGCAATCCGAGAATTCAGCCCCGCGTGTGATATTACCCCGATTAGAAAGCGAAACGCCCACCCAAGCGGTATGGCGTTATCAACAGAATCTTAAGCAAACATTTAAAATATTTGATTCGAAAATCGGAATCACACAAGACCTATCGCCTGAAAAAAATTCCGGCAGCATTCGTCTGGCGTTCATTGCAAACGAATTTCATGATATGGCTGCCAATGGCGAGCGTATTCAAAGAAATTTAAAAGTTTTTACAAATGCTGGGGCCCAAACCTATGTGATAGCCTTATCTGCAGATCTGGGACTATCACAAGCCGACGCGCAAGATTATCGTGACCGATCTGAATTATCTTTGGTGCAAAATTTTAAGAAATCAGATCGTGGTATATTTTTTGGAATTTGCCGAGGGCACCAAATGGGCGCTATCGCTGATGGCCATACGTTGCATCAAGATCTGACAAAAACTAAATCTGGTACTACGAATTATCATATAAACTTATCAGGTCAAAATTCAACAGATAGACAAACATGGCACGGGATAGATATTGAAAAATCTTTACTTTCACGTTTTTTAAATGAGGCAAGTCAATTACAAGTGAATAGCATTCATCACCAAGCGGTAAATATAAACCCAATGGCAGATTCTTATTCAGTCGCGACCGACGATAAAGATCAACTTGTTGAAGCCTTACAAACAAAAAATAAAAAAAGTTTATCTGTACAGTTTCACCCAGAGTTTTCCACAGAAGTTTCTGGCAATCTTGAATTTTCAAATGAGGGCTTTAAAATTATTCAGGGTATAGTTAGTTATGCTCGTCTGAATAGACAACGAATATCTGGCAATCAGTGCGAAAAATTATTCTGATTTGTTATTGATCACAACAAAACGATTGTATATTCAATCGGAGGCTTTGGTTGTTTTGGTGGCTCGAACATTCGCCAGTACTGCTCTAGAAATTGAAAATATTCTTCAAAATTATTCATCACTTTTTTCCCTGTAAATTTTCAATAACTGACCATTCACCAAAAAGATCTGCGTACTTTTTAATGACTTCAATTTCTAAATTGGGCAGTTGAAGCAATTTTTGAATATCTGCCTTGTCTTGCAATTCGCGTGTAGCATCATTTTTATAAGCTTGAATTTTTAGACCGATAAGATCTTCGGGTTTTAATATGTAGATATTTAAGTCCGTACTTAAATTTGCTCGGCGAAGCATTTCTAAACTCAGTGGGCGCCTGGCCAGAAGAATATCTAAGAAACCTGTGCCGGTGAATTGAAGAACTTCATTAGATTCATGCCTAAGGACAAATCCATTCTTAAGAAGTGCATCCTTGATCACTTCTTTCTTTGATCCTTCTGCTAATAAATCGATATCGGACGTCGCACGATGTTGGCCATAACTTGCTAACGCAAAACCACCAATAAGCGCATGTGAAACACCGGCTGTTTGCAAAGCGATGTGCGCATCGTTAAGTGTTTTTCTTAGGTTGATCATTCTGCTAGCTTAACAAAATTTTTTTTAATTATGAACTAAAATACAATTATTCTAGGCTATTTCAACCAAGTAATGCGATTTTCAGTCTGGCGGGGTGGCTTTGGTGGTTCGTGATCGGGATGACCCAGTACAACCGCACACAATAATTCAAGCTCGCCATTTTTATATTCTGGCAAATCTGTTACACCCAAAAACTGATCAACATCATTTTTAATTTCAAGCGGCGCACCCATTGTACAACAACCCAGCCCCTCGATTTGACAAGCTAAGTTTATATTTTGCACGGCCATATACACACTGCCAATACTGGTATGGTAGCGCTCATCGGCTGAATTATGACTGTAAGCAAAAATAATCACAGGTGCATTACCTAACGTATAAAAAAATCTTTCCGTGAACGCATACAAAGACGGCTTCAAACGTTGTTGTAAAATATCTTTAATGCCTAGCCATGATTTTTGCGAAAATTTTAAATATTCGGTTTTCTTTTCACCTTGAACCACAAAAAACCGCCAATTCTGCCGATTTTTACCTGATGGAGCATGAAATGCTGCCTGCTCGATAATTCGTACAAGTACGTCTTGTGGCACGTCGTCAGACTTATACTGACGAATTGATTTTCGATTTTGTACGAGTTGATAAAAATCAGTCTTACTTATTTGACCCATGTCTGAAACTATACCAGAATAACCTTTCATGGATTTAATAAAAAACACAGCATCAAAAAATAAATATATGCTTTATATCGCGCTTGGCCTAACGGCCATTATATTTGCTTTTTTATCGACACAACCCAAAATTAGATCCCTATTATCAACAGATAACATACAAACACGACAAATCTTGGCTAAAATCTTTGCTGAATTTTCAAATAAAAAATATGTCATTCTAAAAATCAAAACTGAATCGGGCATCGACATCGAAATTTTCGAAAAAGACAGCGAAAACAATCAACACCTGAAACAAAAATTTTCTTTAACCGATGATTCTGAGGCCTTTTTGATGATCAATAATAATTCGATTAATTTGGGTTTGAACGATATCGATCATGATGGTGTCTTAGATATTGTGGCACCCACAGTTGATCATAATGGCAATTCGCGTTTAAATATTTTCAAGTTCAATGCAGAGCTTGAACAGTTTATTCCTGTTCAAGCGGAAGAATAATTATTTCGTCCCCGCGCCCAAATCACGCCATGATTTTCCATCGCGGTTCTTTGCATTCATTTGAAATTTTTGAACTGCGGCATTATGTTGTGCTAAATTTTCTGAAAACACTGTTGTTCCATCGTTACGACTGACAAAATAAATATATTTAGTAGGCGCCGGGTTAACCACAGCCAATATTGCATCACGACCTGGGTTTGAAATTGGCGTTGGTGGCAGACCAAAATTTGTATATGAATTGTACCTGTTCGGTGTTTGCAAATCAGCACGCGTGATGTTGTTTGGCATATCGCCCAGTAAAACTGCCTTTCCATATAAGACGGTTGGATCAGTTTGTAATTTCATATTTATTTTAAATCGATTATGAAAAACGGATGATACCAAAATACGATCCGAGGGCTTACCGGTTTCTTTTTCGACGATACTTGCGAATGTGATTAATTTATTACGAGGCCAATTTAATTTTTTGACTTCGGGTTCGATCCCTTTGTACACATTTAAAAAGTGTGTTGCCATTTGCTGAACAATTTCTTTTTGTGTATCAAATTTTGTAAGCTTGTATGTATCCGGAAATAAATACCCCTCTAGAGATTCTAATTTTTCACCCAATAGTGTTTGGATATATTCCGGATCCCTGACCAACTTTAAAAAATCGGTTTTTGTACCATAGCCATTTTTTTCTAATATATCTGCAATTTCAAAAATATTTTTACCTTCAGGTATGGTCAGATTACGCAGAACGCTTTTGCCCGATGTAATCACTGTCAAAACCTGATTCGGCGTCATTGCTTTATTCAGTGCATATTCGCCTTTTTTTAATTTTGAACTTGCGCCCAGAAAACGGGAATATTTTGAAAATAACCATGCGTTTTTTATAAGGTGTTGTGTTTCTAAATTCGTAGCAACGGTCGATATGGTCTGCCCTGGTATCACATCAAATAAAACTTCAGTTGCGTCGCCAGTTGTGCCCGAACTTAAAAACTGGTAACTAAAAAATGCAACTGTGGCCGCAAGTACTGTGATAAATACACTGATTGATCCTATGATCATTTTCATTTTTTTATTCAAGCGTTACCCCTGGAAGCAATTTTGTACGATCTAATTGTGTTGAATCTTCAAGGCTTGCTAAAGGCACCGTGCAATATTGAACTGCAAAGTGACCCGAAGGCCTATCGTTACCTGACTTGCCCATACCACCAAAAGGCAATCTTGAACTGGCTCCGTTGGTTGTACGATTTAAATTTAGTAAACCAACACGCGCTTTTAATAATGCTTCTTCATACAGGTCTTTATTTTTTGTAAATAAAGCCATACACAAGCCATAGCCCGATGAATTCACATTTTCTAATGCATTCTCAAAATCACTCGATCTGTATATCGCAACATTTGGTCCAAATATTTCTGTTTTTTGATAAATAGATTTTGGATCAAATGCTTTCACTAAATGAATACTGGGCGTGACATAATGACCTTTGTAATCAAGATCTAATGATTTTCCACGCATCAGACTTTCACAGTTTTCACGATTGGCCATTTCCTGAAATCGAATATATTTTTCGACAGCCTGAGCATTTATCAACGAGCCCATAAAGGGATTTTTTGACCAATGATTAATTGTTAATTTTTTTGCTGTATTATAAAAACGATCAGTAAATTGATCAGCAATTTTGTCATGCAAAATAATTTTTGATGTACACGAACAGCGTTGGCCGGCCGACATATACGCACCCACTATGGTCTCGTATACAGCCTTATCAAGATCGGCATCATCCCATACGACGGTGGCATTTTTACCACCCATTTCAAGTGCTAAAATTTTCCAATATTGATTTAAGGTTTCTTGTTTAATCTTCAGACCCACTTCGTAGGAACCGGTAAATAAAATTCCATCAATTAGCTCGTGGGCCACCAAGCGCCTGCCGGTTTCGGCCTCGCCCTGAACCATATTAAATACGCCTGCTGGCAATTCTGATTTTTCGATGATCTGTGCATACAGCTGAGCCACGTACGGAGTTTGTTCAGATGGTTTATAGACAATAGTGTTTCCCGTAAGCAAGGCGGGAATAATATGACCATTCGGCAAGTGTGCCGGAAAATTGAAAGGGCCAACGACAGCCATTACACCGCGGGATTTAAATCTTAAAACACCTTCAACATTCGGCAATGCATTTGGAATATGCTCTTCGGCAACTAGTTTCAGTGACTCGTTGATTGTAATATCAATTTTTGCTGCCAATGCTTTCGCTTCGGTTGTTGCGTCCCACAATGCTTTTCCCGTATCACGAGCTATTGCGATGGCCATTTCAGATTCATGCGCAATAAAAACATCTTTTAACTTTAAAATATATTTTTTACGCGCCTCTGTTGAAAGTTTTGCCCAGGGTAAATAGGCCTTTTTTGCTTCAGCACATGCAATATCAACGTGATCTAGTTTGTAATTCACAGTCATGATCTGGTCTGACAAATCACCGGGACTAATATCTTTAAATTGGCCGTCGGGCTTTAAATTATTGATAAATTTTCCCGAAATAAAATCACCCAAAAAAATAATTGGTTTAATTGTTTTATTATTGTCCATAAAGTCTCCTGTCATCATCTGTTAGGATTTTTTATCATATTCAAATGGGGTGATAAAAACATCTTGATCAATATCAATTTTTAAAAGATCTCGAGTTTTATTCGGAATAGCAATAACGCCATCACGGATTTCATAGGCCGTTAATGTCGCTCTGAAATCTTCTGAACCCAAACCAATAAGACCCTGCATTTTAAAAGCGGCATCACCGATATCACTAACTCGCAATTTTTGACCTTGCTTAATAGGTAAAATGTTTTCTATTTTAGCACCGTAATGCGGGCCACCGTCAAACGGATCGACCTCATCAAGATATTCAAAACCAATATTTTCTAGTAAATGTTGTGCTGGCTTTGTGGCTTCACCAACTCGGCCTAAAACCAAACGTGCCTTTGAATCAAGAAGGCTCAAATAGATGTCTTCCTCTGGGAATAATGATTCGATAAATTCTTTATTTGTCTGCGACAAGGCGTCAGCTTCTTGGTACGGCAGCCCCGTAAACCTGCGACCTAAAGCCTCCCAAAACTCACTGCGGCCTTCATCTGTTAACGGTGGCGTCAATTCACAGAGAACACGTTTTTCAAAACGATCTGGGTACAGCCCCATATAAATAAATCGCGCCAACGAAATTTGCTTACCCAGGCGCTCGGGCCTGCGCCGATAAGATTTATCAATCAATAGGCCACCAATTTCTGTAGGACCATCGGTATCTAATTGAAAGCGCAGCACTTGGTGAATAAAACCAATTCCTAAATCTTTCGAAAAATGATCCCGTTTTAAAATTTTGAAATAACAGTGGGGGACCTCGTCAGATCCGTGCTTTGCCAAAATCAAAGAGCTTCCGACCACTTGTTTTTCCTCAGTGTCCTCAAGAACAAATAAATATTCTGATTTTTCTTTGGGCAAATCACCCGCAAACGAGGCCTCGCTGCATGCAATTTTTGCTGTAATAATTTTCTTGTCGCCCGGCAGATTTAGCAAATTAAATTGCTTTGCAAGATCTGTTAATTGAATAACATCATGACTAGTTACTGCTCTAATAATAAAACTCATAAACAAAACCTTTCGATCATTTTTGTATAGAAAACAATCGCCTTTTCTAAATCCGAAATACTAACATACTCATTGGGTGTATGAACATTTCCTTCACGCAGCCCTGCACCAAGACAAAGACATTCTATGCCTAATCTTGAAAATAAGCTGGCTTCGTTAGTTGACGCAAGTGATCGGCACCGCGAATCAATACCCAGCTTTTGTAATTCTGCTTGTGCCGCTTTGACAAAAACAGAGTTTTCAACAGTGCGAAATGGACGTTTATAGTCTTGCAGACTGAATTCAGCACCAACTTCTGCACAAGCGTCGCGTATCACGTTCATCCATGATTCATAAGCCTCTTGTTGTACCGTGGGCAAAATTCGACAAGATCCACCGATAAAAATATGATCAGCATGAGTTCGAATAATACCGACAGACAGAGTTGAATGAATTGGTTCAAAATCGTTATCTGTCGTCGCCTTCATTTTTTCTTGAACTGAATTCATGGCCCGAAATAAATAATTTATTTTTTGAATCGAGGTCTGACGAATTTGAGCAGACACATCCAGCTCAACCATCGCTTGGTTCGGAATCATATTTACACGCGTACCGGCATCGATATCAACAATCACAACGTGGTCAGGCAGTTGATTTAAAAATTCAAACATTTTAATTGCAGCGCTTTCACCCAGCTGTGGTGTTGACGAGTGAGCTGACCTGCCTGAAAATATTTTTGTTTGCGTCGATGTTGATTCTGAAATCAATTTCTCACTTTTATGTTTTTGCTCTTCATCAGAAATTGGAATTTTTATTTCAACCGTCGCAAAACCTTTTGCAGCGCTTACAATATTTAGGTTTGTTGGCTCGCCGATCAGGGCGTATTTCGCATTAATTTTATTTTTACGAATTAATTTTAATGCGCCCTGCATGCCGGTTTCCTCACCAAATGTGCCAACAAGAACGGGTTTTAAATTCTTAAAAACGATGGGTGGGTTCTGATTTTTAAGACCTATCAAAACTTGCAACTTACATAAAAAATCAAGCTTAACTTCAGCAGCACCTAGGCCATAAATTTTTCCGTCTTCGATCACTGCGTCGAAGGGATTAAAAGAATTTTTTTTCCACATCGAAAATGAACCCGGATCAACAGTATCTAAATGTGTCTGTAATAAAAATTCTTGATCACCCGGTTGAAATGGGTGGCAGCGTACCAAAATGTTTGCTTGGGCAATACCATTTTGAATTTCATTTTGCACTTCAACATCAAGCCCATATTCTTCGGCAATGCCTGCCAAAAAATCAACAACTTCAACCGTTGATTGCAATGGCGAGCTATCCAACGAAATTAATTTTCGACAGGCCTGAATAAAATCAAAGCTTTTGACGAAGTCCGCTTGTAAGCTCAATTTTGATTCCTACAAACCTTCAAGAACAGTTTTTTCAATAATATTCAAGGCCAGTTCAATATCGATATTTTCGATAATCGCGGGTACTAAAAATCTGATTCTGACCGGATCTTTACCGCAACTAAATGCGATAATTCCATTTGCAAAAAGTTTTTTAATAAATAGTTCAACTTGTTCTTTTTTTCCGTTAAATGGAGTAAATGCAATCATCAAGCCCATACACCTGCATCCCGTAACAAGCCCTTGCATGTTGTTTGATCTAAATGATTTAACCCCTCAATAAATTTTTTATGAATTGCTAATATTCGGCCATTTGGCCCAAGATAGCCTTCTTCTAGAATATCTAAAATTTCAAGACCCGCTGACATCGATGCACCGGATCCAGAAAATGTCCCTGCAATAAGTCCCGGTTTTGGATTATACTCTTCAGTATAAAGCGTGGCACCCAGTTGTACTGTTTTAGCAATTGTAACGATATCGACATAATCGCCTAAATCCATCGTTTCAAAGGCAAAGAATTCACCGGTTCGAGCAAAGGTTTGAACTTCGTCAGCCCAAATCGCAATTTTATTTTGTTTACAAAATTCAAGCAGCGGTAAATAAAATTCACGCGGAACTGGCTGAAAACCGCCTTCACCCAACATGGGCTCAAAACAAAATGTCGCAACATTTTTTTCATGCTTTGCATAATGTTCTTTCATTACGCGTAACGCGGCCTCGGCACTTTTTGGATCTTTTTTTTCATGATTTGGAATTCGTAAAACTTCATCATAGTCAGGTAAACCCTGTTTGTAAGCCGCGTTATCCGTCAACTCGGCCATCATCGTTGACCTACCAGCGAAGGCATTTTTCATTGCGAAAATCATTTTTGCCGGAGAATTTTTTTGCCGCGCGATTTTCAAAGCACTTTCATTGGCCATCGTGCCACAGGTCGCAAACCATGCATATTTAATTTTACTTTTGCGGCCAGCAATTTGAACAAGGCGCTCAGATAATTTTGTATATTCATTATTTGGTTGCAAATTACCCTGCATGATAACATCTGAAAGTGAACCGCGAACCGCAGCTTTCATAACACGCGGATTTGAATGACCCATGATATGAATACCTATTCCATTAATTAAATCCAACTTGATACTGCCGTCCTCGAGCTCAACATAGGGTCCTCGTCCAGCGCCTGTGCCTATATAATTATGATACAATGGGCGACCACGTAAAATACCAGTGTGATCAATTTTCTTTTTTGCTGCTTCGACAAATTTTAAATTAGGTTTTTTGATCGTCTGAATTTCTTCGTTAAAAACCATGACCTCGTCAATCAAATCATTTACAAGGCCCTCAATCACGGGGTCATGATCAATTCTGTGCCCAATCAAATTTTCATCGGTAGTCAAAGTTGCATTTTTTATTTTTTCTAGAATTGTTGATAACATTTGAACCTCATTCGTCTATTTTTAAGACCTTAGTTTACAATGTTGCATATCAAGATGACAAGAAAAGG
>JAYVKY010000119.1:0-5932 GCA_043767965.1 Pseudobdellovibrionaceae bacterium | reverse complement strand
ATAGAAACAGCGGCGATCCAAGCTTGAACAAGCACGTCAGAGTTGTTTTTTCTAAAAAAGAGATCGTCATGCAAGATCTTAATAGCAATAGGCTTTTCACATATAACTGTCCTTCAGTGAATATATCTTCTTCAGCAAAAGAAAACATAGCAAAGCCAAGATCAGCACCGACTAGAAAATAGCTTCAAAATGAACGTATTTGATTGTTTGCCTGCGTCTTAACACAATACTAACACGAAATTTAATGTATTTAATGTCATAGTCTTTCTAACGGAGGATTTATGAAAAATATTATTTTTACGATCTGTTTACTTTTAGGCGTGGGGGCTTTTGCCCAGTCAAAGATGATTAAAATCGATGGATCATCAACGGTCTATCCAATCACCGAGGCCATGGCAGAAGAATTTCAAAATAACAATAAAGGTACCGTGAAAGTCACAGCCGGTATTTCTGGAACTGGCGGAGGGTTTAAAAAATTCTGTCGTGGTGAAATTGATATTTCAGCAGCGTCACGACCGATTTCTGAATCAGAAATGAAATTGTGTGCTGATTCTAAAATTAAATATATGGAATTACCAGTGGCTTTTGATGCGATGGTGATTGTTGTGCATCCAACAAATTCGATGAATGAAATTTCAGTGGCTGATTTAAAAAAAATGTGGGAGCCTTCGGCACAAGGCAAAATAATGAAATGGTCTGACGTAAATCCAAAATGGCCAACAATCGGTTTAAAATTGTACGGTGCCGGGGCAGACTCAGGAACTTTTGATTATTTTACGGAAGCCATTGTTGGAAAAGCAAAATCATCGCGTGGTGATTTTACTGCATCAGAAGACGATAATATTTTAGTTAAAGGAGTTTCTGGTGACAAGGGAGCGTTGGGATTTATTCCACTAGCTTATTACATGGAAAATCAGAAAAAATTAAAAGCCCTGGCTGTGATTAATAAATCAGGTTTAGCAGTTCTTCCAACAAAAACAACTGTCGAAAATGCATCGTATAACCCATTGTCTCGACCTTTATTTATCTATGTAAATGCCGAATCTGCAAAAAAATCTGAAGTTCAAGATTTTGTAAAAATGTATTTAGCAACAGCAGTGACAATAGCACCCGCTGTAAAGTACGTCGCTTTGCCACCAATAGCGTATACGATGGCATTGGAACATTTTAATAAGGGTAAATTAGGTACGGTATTTAAGGGCCATTCTGAAATTGGTCTAACGATAGAGCAGCTTCTAAAAAAAGAAACGACGTTTTAGATCAACAATTAATTTTCAATAGGCCACAAATAGGTGGTGTTCATGGATTTGTGATCGAAGACTTCATAGATTTCGATCACAAATCCTTTTTTTTTCAGTTGACCTTTTTGAATGAATTCTTCGGCCTTCGGGTAAACTTTCATGGGGCCGATGCCGGGAGTACCTGAAAATAACGCTATGACAGCTTTTGTCTCGGGGATGATAGCACTTTTAAAATCAGTAGGCAATTTTAAATCTTTGAATATGGCCTGCTCTTCAGGTACCAAAGGGTCAATCAGGCAACCGCCACGTGATTTCAATCGGCCTTCTTCGACCAAATCCGGGTTATCAAAGTATTCGCCAAAACTTAGTCTGCATTTTAATTTGTTATCTTTAGCCCAGGTTTCGACCTGTTGAATTTTTGAGACAATTTGATGATAAGCTCCGATGTGATCTAAGTATATAACGGTGTAAGGCCCGCGGGTATCAAGGCCAATTGTCACAGATTTAAATGCGCCTGTGTATTGCATAATGTATAAAATAAAAATTAAAAAACCAATGCTAAGGGCAGTCAACGTGTGTTTAATCATATTATTTGACCCACTTTATAGAACATCCCATTGATGGCGTTTGTGTAAAACTGATGGTGTTTGTCATTTTTAAATCCAAAGCAGCTGTATATAATTCGCGCTTTGTGACAAGTTTTTCATCTTTCCATGAATCATCAAGGCGGCCGCGATATTTTAATTTAAGTTGATTATCATATAGAAAAAAATCTGGCGTGCAGACTGCGCCGAATTTTTTGGCGACAGATTGGTCTTTGTCATGCAGATAGATAAATGAATACTTTTTTTCATTACTTCGTAATTTCAGATTTTCAAAACTATCATCAGGGTAATTGATTTCATCATTTGAACAAATAGCTATGACATTGATGTCTTCTTTTTTCAGATCATGACCTAAAGTGATCAGTCGATCTTCAATCGCTTTAACGTACGGGCAGTGGTTACAAATAAACATCACAAGTAATGGTTGATTGTTTTTAAATTGCGATAATGAATATTTTTTCATATCAGTGGCTAGTAATGTATAATCAGGGCATGGTATTGGGGCAATATTTTCAGGAGTATGAACTAGCGCCATAATTCAGCCTTAATATCTGCGTGTGACGAATATTTTTTCTCTAGAAGTGGAAATTTATTCAAAGCAATCAATAAACTTTCAAGCTGCGTCGTATTGAGGTCAGCTTCAGCATTTGGAACTAAAAGTGAAAATTCAAAAAATAAACGTTCTAAAAATAAAATCCAGTCTTCGCCCAACAGAGGTGTTTTTGGCGACAGGTTTTTAAGTAAACTTGTCGCTGTTGCAATTTCTGTCGGTGCAGACAACACGTTCATGCCGAGGCCTACGATCAAACGGTGTTCTGAACCCTGAGAAACAGTTTCAATTAGCAATCCTGCTATTTTTTTTTCATCAAGATAAAGATCATTTGGAGCTTTGAGTGACCAGTTTAAAAATGGCCAGGTGGTTTGAGCAGCGTGATATAAAGATAATCCAGCAAGAGCCGTCAGCGTAGGTTTCGCAGGCTTTGTAATTTGAAAAGACCATGACGAAATTAATGCTGATCCGCTTTTTGGCATCGTCCAAGAGCGGTCAAAGCGGCCGCGCCCTTTTGTTTGCTCGTCGGTCACATATAAAACAAATTCATTTTCAAGATCATCATCTGAAAAAGCATTTTTTTTTGCCAGGTCATTTGTACTTTCGATAGATTTAAAATATTTCGTAAAAAATTTATGATTTTCAGCCCAAGTTGCTGTGACAGAGCCGATTTGAATGTGGTCCATACTAAATTCCCCAGTCAAATAATAAACTAATATCTGCAGTTGGCGCCGAATGAGTCAACGCCCCGACAGAAATAAAATCCACACCAATTTCTGCAACTGACCTGACTCGATCTAAGGTCATGTTGCCGCTGGCTTCAGTTTGAATATGTGACGGAATTAACTGAACAGCCTGTTTCAGTAATTCATTATTCATATTGTCCAATAAAATTCTTTGCACATTTAAAGAAACACATTCTTTAATTTGTTCCAGATTTGAGGCCTCGACCTCGACAGCCAAATCACAGTGCCTGCGTATGCGCTCGACGGCATTTGTAATTCCGCCGATCAAACTGATGTGGTTGTCTTTGATCATGATAGCATCAGATAAATTAAACCTGTGATTTGTACCGCCCCCATGAGCAACAGCTTTTTTTTCAAGATCACGGTAAAGCGGCGTTGTCTTTCGCGTATCTAGTATTTTTGTTTTAGTACCTTCGACAGCTTTAACGAAGTGTCTGGTCAACGTTGCAATTCCAGACAGCCGACCTAAAAAATTTAAAGCGACACGTTCGGCTTTTAAAACTTGAATCAAATCGCCTTCGATAGAACATATATTTTGGCCTTTGAAAATCAGATCACCTTCTTCAAAAAGCCATTTTAATTTTGCATTAGGTTCTAAAAACTGAATTGTTTGTTCAAATACTGTTGAGCCAGACAAAACAATATCAGCCTTTGCTTTTAAGATCGCTTCGCTTTGCTGGGGGCGTACGGCCAGGGATTCTGTTGTAATATCACCTGATGGCATATCTTCATTAAGTGCGGATCTAATCATTTCGATGGTTGAAAGTGTTGCTGACATAACTAAATGGATTTATCGATGTTTGATAAAAGTTTTGTAATTTCTTCGCGCACTATTTTCTCTGCAATGTCAGGAATAACCTGCCAGCATATTTTTTCAGCCATCAGGCGAACTTCTTCACGCATCATGTGTTCATCAAATGTAGTCGCTTTTGATGAAATAGTATTTTGATTATACTGTTGATTTGATTTGCTGATTGCAACAGGTGAATTTTCAAGATAGGTCTGAATTTGTTCGTTAATTCGATTTTGTAAGTTTCCGGACTTGTCGGATTTAACTAAAACGACCTCTTCGTAATCACCGTAATTTTCAGTTTCTATTTGAATTGAAAAATCATTGGTCGGAACTTTTAATTGAACGGGTTCGAAATCTTCAATCAGTTCAACCGTTGGGATTTTATTTTTTTCTTCAATGTAATTATTTTTTTGACGAAGAACAGATTCTGATTCAACAAAATTTGGCATATCTGGGAATTGAATCATGCCATGAAGCGGGTGGCTTTTTGTTTTTGTGACATAGGTGTTTACTTTTAAGCGTAAGGCTTCTGTGTCGAAGGGTTTCTCAAGTTTGTCTGTAAATCCTGCCTGAGTTGCCAAGGTTGTATCGAATTCCATAAAATGGCTCCACATTAAAATAAATGGGACCGTAACAAGTTGTGGATGTGATTTAACCTCTTTACAAACTTCATAACCTGATTTTTTAGTCAGCAGTACATCCGCAAAAATAATATCTGGCTTAAAGTCGAGGCTGACGCTCAAGACATCAAGGCCAGACGGCACGCTTTTGACTTCAACGGCGTAATCTGCCAAGGCTAACTGGAATGCTTTTTTAATTGAGGTGCTTTCGTCAGCTAATAAAACCTTAAGTGCCATAGTCTCGTTTTTCCATACCTAAGTACAATATAGAATACCCACTGAGTCAACTCTGAGGCATATTTAAATGATAGGTAACAAAAAATGAGTCGTGTTGATCGTTATATTTTAGGTCTATTTTGGTCTTCCTTTGTGGCAGGTCTATTAGTTTTTGTGACTTTGTTTTTGGCGTCGGATGCGATGTCAACTTTTTTGCGATATGCGGACGCTGATACGACCCAGTTGGTTCGTTATTACCTTTATTATCTGCCAGAAATCATCCATAAAATGTGGCCCGTCGCATGCGTTGTTGGCACAGTTATGACGATCTCGAGTTTAAATAAGGGCTCGGAATTGATTGCTTTATTCGCGGCAGGACTAAGCCTGTTTCGAATTGCTCGAATGATTTTTGTTTCAATCGTTGTATTATCAGTGGTTGATTATGCGGTTAGTGACCAGTTGCTTCCAACCTTTTCAAAGAAAAAAAACTTTACTTTTTATAATGATATTTCAAAAAATCCCGGAAAATTTCAAACAGTTAAAACAAATCGCATTTGGTATCGGTCAAAAAATACTATTTTTAATATTAAGACAGTCAATACCGAGGGTAATTTGGCGCAGGGGTTAACGCTTTATTTTTTTGATAACCAGTGGAACTTAATACAATTATTAACTGCAAAATCAGTAGTCTTAGATGGTACGAATTGGACGTTGAAAGATGGAACAATTTCTGTTTTTAATGTGGATTCAAGCTTTCCGCTCAATGATGAATTTACAGAAAAAAAAATAGCGATGACTGAAGACGCACAAGATTTAAGAAACACAGGGCAGACGAGTGATTTATTGACTCAATCTGAACTGTCACAATTTATTGGTCGCAATAAAGAGGCTGGGCTTGATACGGTGAAGTATGAAGTGGAATATCACGTCAAATTCAGTTTTGCTTTGGCTGGTCTTGTGATGAGTTTATTGTCATTGCCATTTTGTGTAGGGCAAAATCGAGGCGGTGGAATGGTCAAAAACATTGGAATTTGCCTAGGTCTTGTGATGGTATATTGGATTTTACATAGTTCGTCACAAACACTAGGTCAGCATGGCAGCTTACCGCCCATATTAAGCGCTTGGTTTGCCAATATAGTGATGGCCATTGTCGCTGTTTTC
>JAYVKY010000118.1:0-5456 GCA_043767965.1 Pseudobdellovibrionaceae bacterium | reverse complement strand
CCAGGATAACCGCCTGGACCACTCATATATCCGCCGCCCATGCCGCCACCTTGCATATTTCCGTTCATCATTCCATTAATTGCAAAACCACCATTTGCGCCACCCGGCCATCCGCCATTTGGTCCAGCCATATTACCACCCGGGTACATTCCAGGCTGATACATACCGCCGCCCCACGGTGAACCAAACATTCCTTGTGGGTAACCGAATGCACCACTTGGACCATAAGGACCATAAGCACCGTTACCCGTACCATAACCGCCTTGACCGGCGCAACCGAATGCACCTTGGCCTTGGCCTCCGTTAATTGCGCTGTTAATTCCGCCCATGATAAATGGAAAGCCCATTGCCATCGCTGTCGGATAACCTTGCTGCGGAGGATAACCAAGCTGTGCTTGATATTCCATAGCCGCTTCGTCTTGTTTTTTACCTAAGTATCCCAAGCCTAAACCCAAACCGACCTGGCCGATGATTGATATCCAATCACGTTTTGGCGCCTGATATGAATTACTACGATTGTTATCACATTCTGCACATTCACTAGATTCTGTTTGATTTTTAAGACGATCTTCACGGTCTTGCTTTGCTCTTAACTTTGCGTCTTTGGATAATTCAACGGAGCGCTCGATATCATCTTCGGCACGAGTGATCTTTTCTTGTGCTTTATCACTTTGTATTTTTGCTTTACGATAATCTGCTAAAAATCTTGTACATTCTGAAGGACTATACAAACTTGATTTGCGATCCGAAGGCAATAATGTTTTATCTGAACAAATTGCAGCTGATACTTTGCCACCATCAGCTTTGCCGTTCGTTGAGATCCCTGCCGCTGCACAATAATTTAGTCCTTGATTCCAATTCTTTTTTAATTTCACTGGCGGAGAATCTGCTTTACCGCTGCAGTCTGTTTGAACGACCGACGTCGCCATAGCTGTTGCATCACCGCTTTGTGACGTTGCAATACCATTTTTGCCATCACAGTTATAACCGCTGAAATCTCGGTAATCGTCACATTGATTCATTAAACCAATATGTGTATCTAATAAAAAATCTAAGACGTCTGTATCAAATACTTTTTCAAGACGTACTTTAATGCGATCCATTTCTTTGTCATATTTTAATTTATCTGACTGACGGGTTTTTAAATCTGATTTTAACGAAGTGATCTTTTGTTTAACTTCTTTTTCTTCGTCTGACATCGAAATGGCTGCCGTACCCACACGTTGCGGGTATGCACACTGCTGTTGACCGCCCCATTGGCCTGATCCCCATTGGTTCTGACCGCCGTAACCGCCGCCACCATTCATGAATACGCCACCACCGCCAAAGCCTGCTTGAAAACCTGCGCCGATACCGCCGCTTGCAGAAAATTGTGCCGTTGCATTTTGGTTGGTCAGCAAAAATGAAAATGCAAAAATAAATATTAAATTTATTTTTAATAAACGGTTCATGAATAATTTTAAAGACATACGATCTCCTACATACATAAGCAGAGTACTTTCAATAACTAGATCATCGTATCATTTTTCGTCAGAATGTTGCGACGATTAGAGAGTCTAGTCAGAAAAATAGTCTAAGGTCTGACAATGATTATGACTATTGGCGACTATAGTCTGACTCGACCAAATCAGCCTAGACCCATGGGAATTGGTTGATTATAATAATGTAATGACAACAACATCTGTAGTTTCTGCGGCAAAAATTATAAAACCATTTTTACTTTGCTTAGATGACGAAATAGATAATTTAGATGCTTTAGAACGTATATTTCGAAAAAAATACACCGTTTTAAAAGCATTAACTCCGAAAGAGGCTTTTGATCACCTCGACCAACATCCAAATCTTGCTGTGATTATCTCAGATCAAAGAATGCCCCAAATTACAGGCGTTGAATTTTTAGAAAAATCAATCACAACACATCCGGAAACAGTTCGCATTTTGCTAACAGGGTATACTGATATTGATTCTGTCATCGGAGCCGTAAATCAAGCACAAATTTACAGATATCTAACTAAACCTTGGGACCCTGTCGATTTACAAAATACAGTGGATCAAGCTTTAGAAAGGTATTTGTTACGCGAAGAATTAAAAATAAAAAATATTGAGCTCGAAAATGCACTGTTTGAACTTAAAAATTTAGATCACGCCAAATCGCAATTCATGATTTTAATCAATCATGAATTGAAAACGCCGTTGACATCAATTTTAAGTTTCGCAGGTTTATTGAAAGAAACTGTCCTCTCTGATGAACAAAATTTATTTACAGACAGAATTACGAAGTCATCTGAAAAATTAAAAAATATTATTGATGATGTATTGTTCATTGTTAAGGGTGAAGTAGGATTAATACCTATTAGGAATGAAGCCTTTAAAATTGAAAGTATATTTTTAGAAATTCCATCCGAAATTTCTGCTTCGTTAAAAACAAAAAATCAAACTTTACGTTTTGATTTACAAAAAACAGATATGATTTCAGATCCCTATTTGGTTAAAACTGCGCTCATGCGTGCCTTACATAATGCCACCAAATTTGGCAAAGCACATAGTGATATAAAAATTAAATCACTATGTGAAAAAAATGAAATAATTGTAATAATTCAAAATCAAGGCCCACAAATTTCGCAGAATATTCTAGATAAGTTATTAAAACCATTTATGTTAGATGAAAATATGATGAATCATTCAGTTGGCATGGGACTTGGGCTTACAATATGTCAAACTTTAATGAAAGCACTTCATGGTCGACTTGCTATCAACAATCAAGATAACGGTGTATCGACTGAGTTTTACTTTCAATAGGTAGGTGTCCATCCGTCCGGAGCATGTTTTTTCGGATTTAAGCCATCATATATTCGAATTCAGCTATATTTATATATTGCATAACTTAGATTCATGAAAAAACTAATACTCATTGTTCTACTTATGACATCAAAACAACTATCTTTTGCGACCGCTGCCCTAACTGTCAAAAAATATATTCAAGAAAATCCCATCATTATTGAAATGGGTGAGGATTACAAAATTAAAAATGTCTCGGAAAAAATTTGGATTGAAAATCTTAAAACGGTCAGAGCAGATCCTAGTGGCTCTGGCATTGTCTTAAAGCCGCAATCCATTGGAAGTTGCAGAATTCGCGTTGACGGTAAAATTAAAACAATTAGCATTTTACCACCCGGCTATCGTTCATCGTATGAACTTTGGCAAAAATTATCATTTCAATTTCCTAATGTTCAAGTGGGCTTTTGTGAAAACACAGTTTGTTTAAATGGCAGCATAAATACGATGATTGAGTTTGAAAAAATCATAAAACTGATGCAAGAAAAAAACGCGGCGATGTTTTTAAGCCTAAAAGTTAATTCCGAATTACGCAAAAAAATAGAAGATTGGTATGCTAAATATTTTCGTGAAAATAGCATTACTCCGCTTAAAATTGTATTTACAAGCACATGGAAAGTTTTTGTGACTGTCAAAGATGATTTTCAATCAAATAAAGATATTTTACAAAAAGTCGGATTGAATGTCATAGAGAATAAACAAAAGCTTGATATCGCCGACAACGTACGAGTTAAAATTCAAATTACCGAAGTCAAAAAGGAATTAACTAGAAGTCTTGGTATCAAGTGGCCAGAGGCCTACAGTGCAAAATTAATGAATTTTGGTACTGATGGCGTTGAATCGTTTGATTTACAATTAAAAGCCTTCGAAAAAAATGGTGACATGAAAGTTTTAGCATCACCAAATTTGATTTGTAGAAATGGAAAATCAGCTGAATTTTTTGCTGGCGGTGAATTTCCAATTGTTACGAAAGATAACAATAATCATCAGACAGTGATCTGGAAAAAATATGGCATTGAACTTAAAATTAAACCTCAGATTGATTCTATTGGACAAATGAGCATTGAACTTGAAACTGAAATCTCTTCGATTGATAAAAGCCGCGAGGTCAATGGCATTCCAGCAATTCATGATCACAAAGTTACCAGCCATTTTGACTTGATTCAATCAAAAACCATAGCTTTATCAGGTCTTGTTAAAAATGAAATAGGAACTGCCAACGAAGGACTTCCTTACCTGAGTCAATTACCGATTGTCGGAAAACTTTTTAGCAGTGAAGAATTTTTAGAAAACCGCACCGAACTGGTTATTTTTGTAACACCTGAATTAATGGAGCCTTGATGGATACTGTCGTACAAGAAAAAATTTCAGAAATATTTAAATCTCAAAAAGAATTGCTCGAGAAAAATTGGGACTTGGAAAATGATACGGAATCTAAAGATGCTCAGCTTAAAAAATTATTACAGCAAAAAACAAATGAATTAGATGCTGATCTTAAAAATAGAATTATCGACGAACTTGAAAAGATGGGGCCGCTTGAAAAACTAATTTCTGATGAAGATGTCACTGAAATTTTGGTTAATGGTCCTGAAGCAGTCCTTTTTGAAAAAAAAGGACTGCTTGAAAAAAGTGAAGATCATTTTTTTGATACGTCGACTTATAATCAATGTATTGAACGTATTTCACAACTTTGTCATTCCTATATGAATAAAGACAAACCCTTCATAGAAACTCAAATTGGTAATCTGCGATTTACACTTATTTACTCAGATCTGTCGCGCGGACAGCATTTGCTGTCCATCAGAAAGCAGCCCAAAGATATTTGGACCTTAGAAAAACTAAAGGCTGTGGGGTGGTGTTCAGAACATCAATATGATTTAGTCCGAAATATTCTGAGTGAAAAAAAGAATTTTTTGTTTGTTGGCGGTACGAGCTCTGGAAAGACAAGTGCGCTTCAAGCCTTAATGAACGAAATTCAATCCTGCGAGCGACTTGTTGTTATTGAAGATACTCAAGAGTTGCGATTATGTAATCCGTTGAGTGTATCATTACTGACTCGCACGGATATATTAAATAAAAACAATGATGTCACAATGACAGATCTTTTAAAACGAGCATTACGCCTGCGACCCGACCGCCTTGTGATAGGGGAAATTCGTGACGCCGAGGCAACAAATTTATTAATGGCTTTAGCCACTGGTCATGATGGCAGTTTTGGATCAATGCACGCAAAATCTGCGCATGAGGCGCTACTGCGTCTAGAAATGTTGATTCAAATGGGAGCACCGCAATGGAGCCTGCAATCAATCCGGCGCCTGATCGGCCTGACTGTCGAATATATTTTTGTCGTAGAAAAAAAGAATGGCCAGCGACGACTTGAAGGCATTTACCAAATCACATCGGTCGAAGAAAACGGAGTCGCTTTGATGAAGCTAGATTGAATATGATTTCTGAGTTATTTTTGTAGGATCAGAAATCAAATTCATCAAATGTTCAGCCACAAAATCTGGGGACAGAAGTTCGTTTGTTTTTTTATAATTTTTAAATCTTGAGACTTCTGGAAAATCTGATTTTTTTAAGCTTCGAATAACAGTTTGCATTCCGGTATCCATAATTCCAGG
>JAYVKY010000117.1:0-3566 GCA_043767965.1 Pseudobdellovibrionaceae bacterium | reverse complement strand
TGAAGCACTACCGACGACAAAGATATCGCACTCCAAATTTATATTTTTAGTTATTTCGTTAATAATTATTTTTAAATCAGATTTTCCGATGATTCCCATTTTTTATATATATGTACATTATACCACACCATTTACAAAATGTCCAATATAATTGACACTTTAGAATATATTGCAACCCAAGTCCATTATGGTTGATTTAGCCGTGTTTCTTAAAAAACAAAAAAGCCGATGTTTCCATCGGCTTTTTTTGGAATTTAAATTTTAAGTATCCGAAAAATCTAAACTCTATTTAATAATTTAATTAGAACGCGTAAGTTAATCCGACTTGACCTAATAAATTTGCTGAATTCAATACTTGTGAACCAGCAGCTAAAATTGAACCATCAAGACGTACCTTGTTGAATTTCAAACCAGCACCAGCAGCTAAAGTCGTGCTGTTAAGACCTGGGTTTGTTTCAGAATTTGTAGTTGATGGTGCAGTTTCATCTTTTGATGAATCAACCAACAATAAATTCTGTGTTACAGAACCACGTAATACTAACCAAGAATTTGCTTCAGCTTCTAAACCGATAATTAATGGTAAGTGAGTTTCTTTGATTGTGTTTTCAGAACCTGCCGTTGCTTTTTCTTTTTCTGAAGAATAAGTCAAACCAGCACCATAGAAAAATTCAGTTGCATCTTTTTTGATTTTTGAAACAGCGCCAACTTTCATTGACATTTTTTCGTAATCTAAAGCATCTGCAGTTGCCACAGTTGCTTTATAACCGCCCGTTGAAAGGCCACCGTAAACATATAGGTCAGACATCACATCATAACCTGCAGTTGCAGAAATTGAAGTTTTACCTTTGTAATCATTCAAAGTTGCGCCAGTACCGTTTTCCCATTTGTCAGCCAAAGTAATTGCTGCTGAAACTTTTAAAGCACCCGCAGTCATACCCGCTTTTAAGCCCATAGAATTTTCTTTTTGTTCAGCACCAACTTTTTTACTCTCGAAATTAGAATAAATTAAAGTTCCTGCAAACGCCATGTCGCCGGCTTTCATGCCGTATGACAATTCAATTGGATTTTGCTGACGAACTGTTGCAACAGTTGCGTTACGAGTTTTCGCATCAGAGCGCATTGCAAAGATATTTGCATCAGCGTGACCTAATGAAAGTGCGAATTTCGAATCGCCCATTGAACGAATCAATAAACCTTCAGCGCCGCCGCCCAAAGTTGTTGTGCCGATAGCATCTGGACCGGCCGCCGTTGAATACGTCTTACCGGATTCAATTGTTAATGTATCGCCAACAACCATCATGTCCGATGGATTTGCGTAAACAGTTGCTACGTCAACCAAGTGTGGTGAATTGCCTAATGCTGAAATTCTTGAACGAGTTGCAAATGCAGTCGCTGAAGAAAGTACTAATGCTAATGTTAATAATTTTTTCATTTGTATATTCCCTTTCAATATTTCTAATTTATTTAAACGTTATTATTTAAACAATTAGAACATGTATGTCATGCCAACTTGGCCTAACAAATCTGTACCATTTACATTTTGATTCGCCGCTGTACCAGTTAAACCAGTTAATGAACCGTCAAGAGTTAACTTGTTCCATTTTAAACCAGCACCAACAGAAGCTTCAGTTGAATTCGCAGCGGGCGCAAAATTGAAATCATTTGGGCCAGCAGTTGGAGTAGTTTCCATTTTTGTGCTGTTAATTAATGTTTTTTGAGTGATTGAACCACGTAAAGTTAACCAAGACGCAGCGTCAACTTCTAAACCCATCCATAAAGGCATAGTTAAAGACGTAATTTTAACATCAGTTGCCGCTGGGGCTAAATTAATCTTAGCCGTTGAGTTATTTAAACCCACGCCATAGAAAAATTCGTTACCATCTTTTTTGTGTGATGATAAAGCTGAAACATTGATTTTAGTGATATCAAATTTTCTTTGCTCAACTGCACTTAGGTCTTCAGTTTTAAAACCAGCCATTGAAATTCCGCCAGAAACATAAAGATTATCCATTGAATAACCAGCTCCTGCAGAAACGCCCATTGTGCCTGTAAATTTACCGGCAACATTATTTTCATAAGTATTCACTAAGCCTAAGCCTAATTTCGCATCTAATGCGCCCATGCGCATACCAGCACGGATACCTGCAGAAGATTCTTTTTCAGAATTCTTTTTATCGTTATAGTTTGAATACGCAAGTGTTGCGCCCCAAGCCATATCAGCAGTTTTCATACCGTATGACAATTCAACCGGATTTTGCTGTGATTTAGTCGTTGCGAAACCAGTCAGTCCAGTAGCCCCTGAAGATCGTAATCCCCAAATTGAAGCGTTTTCAGATTGATGACCTAAAGATAAAGCCATTTTTGCATCGCCCATAGAACGAGTCACTGCGCCTTCAGCGTTTTGGCCAGGACATGTTTGAATACCAGCAGTAACAGGGTCGCAATCAACTGCGCCGCTAGTCATAGTTCCAGATTCCATAGTAACATAGTCAGACATCATCATCATGTCAGCTGGGTTACTATATACTGTTTGTGTGTCAATAAGGTGCGGAGAATTCCCTAAAGCGTTAACACGTGCGCGTGTCGCGAATGCGTTCATTGAAGCTAAAGCAACAACTACTACTAAAATTTTTCTCATGTCGTATCCCTTCGTTATTTCGTTTCGTTTTTTGTTAAAGTGTTTAAAAACTTTAAATACTTTTTATTTCTATTAACTTATATATCCTGATGCTAATAAGGTCTTTGGTCGCGCGCAACCCTAAAAATTTCGGACACTTAGTAGATTTTGTTTTTTTCTTGACCAAAAAATAGGATGTGTTGTTTTTTTGTGTCTTTATCGCATCAATTTTATGATTCGATAATTTGTTCAATTTTTTTATTTTATTTTTAACTTATGTTTTAAAGTTGATTTCAATTTTCTCGTCTGAAAAATATTAAAATTTTGTTAACTAAAAATGTTTTTTTCGATCGTTTTTTTATTAAAAAAATTTAGTTTTTTGAATTTCTTACAGCTTTTAAATTATTATAACGCATGCGCTCGGATCGCAACATGTTAGGACCTAGACCATCGTCCTGAAAGTACCATGCAACACACCGCTCTTTTGATCTGAACACTTTAATTTGAAGTGTCATGCGCAGTATTTGGCCAGATTGAATGCGTAACCAAACTTTACAAAACACAGAAATTTTATTTTACGAATAGTCAGCTTAGCCCACTTTGCCAATCTCATAAAAACCTCTATCCCGCTAATACAGTTTATATATCTTTATTAGCGGGATAGAGGTTTTTATGTTGCATGGTCAAGAGCTAAAATTTACAGAACTGGAACAATGATACAAGCTCAAGGAATCACAACTTGTAGCTATCTATGGTCGCCACCGCATTGAGAGAACCTCTTTGCTTGAGTCATTCAAAAAAATAAATGACTTTGCCCCCAACCCCCGTAAACTAAACCAAATCAACAAAGTTTACAGGATGTGAAACTCAACTATGAATCTATATATGAATCTAACTCTAACTCTGAAATCGACCTATGAAATCTGAAAAAACATTAACCGGAATCATC
>JAYVKY010000116.1:0-5624 GCA_043767965.1 Pseudobdellovibrionaceae bacterium | reverse complement strand
ATATTGCAAAAGTTAAAGTGACCGACAATTTGGGTGCAAAATCTGCAATTGAAAAAAGTATTGCTGTCGTTTTATCAAACGAACTGACAAAAATTGGATCAATTTTAGGTCCTAAAAAATATTACGGAAGCTTTTCGTCATATGCCCAGTATATTGAAAGCATAAATATTCCAAATGATCAAATTCAAGATTTATTTAAAATTACAATAAAAAATGCAGATGGTTTAGATCACCCAATTTCAAAATGTACGGGGACTTTATCGCAAAAAATTATGTGTAATTATAACAACTGGTTAAGTCGTGCGTATATTGCATTATACAGAGTTAACTGGGCACAAATTTATATTAATAATAAAAAAATCACAGATTCAGTATCGATCAATAAGAATAAAATTTATTTTGAAACCTATTTAAAATTAACTGAGGTAAATCAATTAAAAATTAAAGTCAAAGGCTGGCCTACGGCATTCATTGACGTAGAAATCGAGCAACTTGGTCAACAGCGAGATATGACAGCTCCTGTGTTGACTTCAAATTTGCCATCGAATTCGATCACAAATCAAAGTCTTGTCCATATTTCAATTACAGATAATTCAAGTGTATCAACTCAAATTTTCAAAGACGGTGTTTTGCAGTCAACAACAACTGAAAAAGAATTTGATCTGACTTTAGTTGAAGGGATAAATAATTTCACATTAAAATCAACAGATTCGGCAAATAATGCCGCGCCTGATTTTGTTTTAAGTCAAATGACATTGGATACGGTGGCTCCGGAATTAACATCAGGGCATAAAAAAAATTACTTTTTTAAAACATTGCCTCAAAATATAGAATTTTCAATTAACACAAATGAAATTTTGCAAAGTCTTATGGTTGATCAATTGCCATTATCTAAAAATGCTGATGGTGTATATTTATTTACAGAATTAGTTACTGGGGCCCAAACTTTTAATCATACAATACAAGCAACTGATCTTGTTGGTAATATAACAACACAAGATATTTCATATTACAGTGTACTAGATAACACTGCGCCTATTGTAACAATCGGCGCAGTTCCTGCGTTGACAAATTTGAATGAAGTTTTGGTTTCATTTGTAGTCAGCGATGATTATGCAACTTCGACAATTGTAAAAGTCAACGGCGCTGAAGTTGCGACGGTTGATGAAATTAATTTTTCATACTTGTTAATACTTCCAGCGGACGGCATTAATACGATTGAGGTTGTTTCAACAGATAAAGCGGGAAATATTTCTGATACCGTTACAAAACAAATTGTAAAGGATTCGACGCCGCCAATTTTGAGTCAAATTTTACCAAGTGATAGTTCGACAATTGCTAGGATGAAATTCAATGTTTCGGGCGTTTCAAATGAGGAACTTTCAGCTGTTTCCGTAAATGGATTAAGCTTAAACTTGGCATTAGATAAAAAATCTTTTTCTGGTCAGTATGTCGCATCACAGCTTGGAACCAGTTCACTTTTAATTATTGCCAAAGATTTATTAGGAAATGAAGTTCAATTAAATAATTCAGTTAATATCACGAATGCGCTTTTAAATTCACAATTAGTTACTGTTACTCCGTCAACTGATGGCCTGTACTATTATATTACTGGGCGAGCAGGAGCATCGCGTGCAGATGCGACTATATCTGCTAATACAGGTGTGTTTAGTGCCAACAAAGGTTCTGATATTGCAAAAATTGATGGAAGTTTTGCAATTAAAATGAGTCGTTTTACTAAAGCAATTGTTAAGGCTGTTGATAATCAAACGGGCGAAGAGTCTAGCTTTGAACTAAATTTTTATGTGCCAACAAGTCTTGCGGGAATCGTAAAGGATTATAACAATAACCCATTGCCAGGCGCAACTGTACGTATTATTGGTACGACACTGTTGGCCTTAACAGATGCTTCTGGAATATTTTCGGTAAGTGATGTTCCGGTCGGCGATCAAATTCTATCAATTGATGGATCAACAATTCCGCAGACGACAACTGGTGTTAATCGAAAATTCTATACAAATAATTTAGCAATTTCAATTTCGCCAGGAATTAATAATACACTATCGCGGCCGATATATTTGGTGCCAACTGATATTGATGGTACGGCAACCCAAATTGTATCAAGTCAAAATGCTACAGTTACGAATCCCAATGCACCGGGAGTAACTTTAAATTTACCTGCTGGTACTGCTAGATTTCCAAATGGTTCCAGTTCTGGAACTATTTCTATGAGAGAAATTTCAGCGGATAGGGCAGCAATGCCGGTTTTGCAAAATGCAGTACCAGATACGGTTGTTTCATTTCAGCCGTCCGGAACAAAATTTACTCAAAGAGTTGAGGTTTCATTTCCAAATACAAATGATTTAACGCCAGGAGAAGAGGCTTATGTATTGTCATTAAATTCACTTTCTGGTCAGTGGGAAATTAATGGTATTGCAAAAGTATCAAGTGATGGCTCTCAAATAACAACAAAGCCAGGTTTTGGTATTACACATTTTTCTGATATGTATGTTGTTCCTGCAAAACCATATTTTGAATCAATGCAAGATCCCAACTTGGATGGTATTAATGTCGCAAAAGGTGGTTTTGAAACATCTGTTCCGCTTCCAAGTTACAAATCATTGGGGCAATCAGTAACACCGGCATTAAAATATAATTCATCATGGTCAAATCCCACAGCATTTGTAACAAATGGATTTGCTGTGCCTAAGCAAGAAATTTTATATGAAAACAGTAATTCAACTTATACGAGTGATTCAAAACAAGTTCCATTAATACCTGCTTGCAGTTCGGGTGACTTATGTCCAACTCGTCAAATATTAATCGAGCAATGGGTCGATCAAAAATATCAATTAGAACAAGGGTTTATTCCAGATTCAATATCATCACAGACCTGGATTGGCGTGAATGCTTTTGATGAACCCAATTATATTTTAGCGAGTAATAATCAAAATATAAATGATATCGCAGGCATTTATTTATCAAATTCAATTAAAACTGAAAAATGGACTATCGTTAATGATCAGACGGGAACACTGATTCCGAATTATTCTCAAATTAGTTACAGTCTCCCTTTACGAAAATCAACCGGCGAATACTTTAGTACAGGTATTTATCCTTCAATGACTAGGTACGAAATAAAATTAAAACATTTAACAATACGAACAGTAACAACAAGAATTAAGGTTAAAGTCGAACACGATGAACAGGAAGTAAATTCCGGTGGATTTGCAAACGGAGTGAAAGTTGAACGCAATATCTACACTGATGTTTTACAAAATATTTTTCCTAAAGACGTTCAGTCTAAACTAATTGTACAAAATAAAACTAATTCGGCATTTGGCAGTGGATGGGAATTTGATCCGACTCAGAAAATTTTAAATCATAATTCATCGCAGCTGTTGATCGAAGAGCCAAATGGTGCCGTTTCAACATATACTGCTGGATTCCGTATTGAAACATTGTTTAATTCGAATGGAACAAAATACGATCTTACTTATGGTGCTGGTTTAAATAGTTGGCCAAATTTATTTATCCAAAAATATGATACAGATAGAGTAGGACGAATATATAAAATTGATGCCGTAACTGGTTCTGAGACTTTACAGTCAACATTAGCAGACAATTCAGGCGTAACAGGCTTCGACAATTTTGATAACTGCGGAAATCCTAATTTACCGCAAACTGTATTTAAATATAAAATGAAGTTCACGACTCGTCCGGGGTTTTCTAATATTTTGCAGTTAGGCGACGGGACACTTATCGGTACGAGCACTACTGCGCATTCATTAGTTGATCTATCAGCGGCAAATAGTCAATTAATTGGTGGTACAGCTTTAAATCCCGCAAATGGTGCAGTATTTGATATAAATCAAACTGGCGCAAATTTTGGCCAAAAAATGGATACGACATGTGGAGCTTTAAATTTAGATTGTTATGAGTTAACAAATTTGAATACAACTTCGTTATGTTCGGCAGGCTTGCAACATCATGATGAATCGGGAACATTAATGATTGCAAGTAGCTTCCCAAATTGGAAGCCTGGGGTTACGAATGATTGGCAAACATATTCTAACGGTACCTTAGTAACATCACGTACGCAAACAGACGGATTTAATAAACCATCTGGTCTAGCGTTATCTCCTGACGGAAAAATCGCTATTGCAGATAGTGGTAACAACGTCGTTTTATTATATAATCAACAAACAAAAATGACAAAAGTTTTAGCTGGCGATTTTTACCCGCAGGATGATGGAGACGGGGAACAGGCTGCGCCAAATATAATTTTTGATGTTGTTAAAAATCAAAATATCAGAGAGTTTTTTGTTAAAAATAGTTTAATTAATTTGTTATACGAAATTATAAAGCCAAAAACATCAAACGCTCTTTTGCGTTATTTAATGCCTCCAGCTTCAAGCATATATCATCCAAAAGGTTTGGTGTATGATTCACTAGGTAACTTGTATATTTCTTCTGAAAATGGATTTATTAGAAAAGTTGACGTTTCGGGCGTTATAACTACGTATGCAGGTAGAACACTTGAAAATGGCGGAACGCTATCTGATAGTGCTCATGCTGAGATAATGCTTCTGAATAATCCGACGGGTTTAGCAATTGATGATGACAAGCAGATCATGTATGTTGCGGATACGGGTAATCACCGTGTTCTTAAAATAGATATGTCGACAAAAATTGCAACGAAAATTGCTGGTACTGGAACTTGCGAGCTGTCGCCAAAAGATGGCGATTCTTCATTAGGAGCATCACTTTGTTCTCCGACATGGTTAGGTTTTGATGATCAGAAAAATTTGCTAGTTATTGATGGCGGCGCGCACAAAAGTATTCGTCGTATTTTTGTAAATCCACCAGTGGTAAATACGTTAACGTATTATTCAACAAACTCGACAGATACATCGTTTATAAAAAAGAATTTAGACGGTACATTTATTAGGTCAACTCGCGATGGTTCCCAATTTTTCTTCAATGCAGCTGGTAAACATACAACAAGCGTGGATCGCGTTGGAAATACAACCCAGTATAACTATAATTCAGATGGAAATATTGATCAAGTATCAGATCCGTCAGGACAGCTTTCAAAATATTTTTATTCTGGAAATAAAATTTCGTATTTTCAAGACCCAGGGGGCCGTCAGACATACTTTACATTTACTGGGAATTTTTTAACAAGCATCAGGTTTCCTGATAATACAGCGAAACAGTTTGAATACTCGCCAATTGATGGACGTTTGGTTACTATTTCTGATCAAAAAGGCAATGAAACTAAGATTAATTATAATGAATTAGGTAAGCTACACTCAATTAAAGATCCTGAAAATAATATAACACTCATTGACGACATACAATCAGCAACAAACAAGAACCCAAAACTTGGTGGAATAGGTGATGGTAAATCGTCGTCGTCAGTTAAAAATGCGAATAATGTTGAAACAAGATTTGCTGAGGACATGAGTGGTTTTATTGTTAAATACAAAGACGGTGACGGCCGAATTTCAGAAATTAAGCGCGATTTTGATGGCCGTCCACTGAAAATAATTGGACCTGATTTGAAGTCAGTTAGCTTGAAATATACTGCAGATAAATTTAAGGACCTTATTGAAACTACT
>JAYVKY010000115.1:0-4922 GCA_043767965.1 Pseudobdellovibrionaceae bacterium | reverse complement strand
TTAAAATGTGAAATCGTTTGCCAAATAGGGTGCAAATTTTCAACTGAAATAAATACCCCGCCCAAATATGTCAATGGCAGCAATATAAAAGTGGAAAATGCCGAAAGCTGGTCAAATGTTTTTGCCAAAAACGCCACGAAAATTCCACAAAATGCGAATATTAAGCCACCCGTGATAATAAAATACACGGCCCAAAATGGGTGCGTAATAAATAGAAAATTTCCTAATTGTAAGTAATGAAAAATCGAACCCACAACGCCCGTGATTAGCGCCACCATGCCGCCTCGAATAATACCGCCCACGCCCATCGCCCAGATAATTTGATTATGTGTCACCGGAGCTACACGAATGTCTTCAAGGTCACCGGAAAATTTTGAAGTCACAATAGACGACGATGAATTTTGAAATGCATTATTAATTAATCCCATCACCATCAAACCAGGAATCAAAAATGCCAAATACGGAACTCCACTTCTTAAGGTGACACTGTTTCCCAAAGATACACCGAAAACTAATAAATATAAAAATGAACTGACAATAGGGCTGACCACAGTTTGCACGATCACTTTCATAAAACGTTTTACTTCTTTTTTGACCAAAGTGAAAAATGGAATCATAGAAATTGGGATTATATTTTGAATACTCATAAATTCACCACTTTAGTAAAGGCCTCTTCGAGTTTGCCCTCGGTAATTTGAATATCGACAATATCAGCAAATGCGATTTGATTCTGCAGTAAAATTTCAGCCAATTCTTTTGATGCCGAATCAATAATATTCATGTGGCGGCCATCTTTGGTTTTTAATGATATTTTTTTTGTTGAATATTTGGCGATGACTTCCTTTGGTGTTCCGCAAAAAATCAATTCACCTTTGTTAATAATACCGATTCGATCGCACAGGGCTTCAGCCTCTTCAAGATAATGTGTCGTTAACAGTACAGAGATTCCTTCGTTTTTTAATTCGCGAACAAAAGCCCACAACGATTCACGCAGTTCAACGTCAACACCTGCCGTTGGTTCGTCCAACAATAATAATTTCGGCGAATGCACCAAGGCTTTGGCGATCATCAAGCGACGTTTCATTCCACCAGACAGTTGTTTTATTTTTTTTGATGAATGTGTATCAAGACCCAATTTTTTAACCAGATAATCAATGCGATTTTTGTTATTAATAATACCATAGTAACCCGATTGAAAATCTAAGATTTCAAGCACATCAAAAAAACCCGTGTTAATAATTTCTTGATGAACAACACCGATATTTTTTTTTGTGGTTAACGGGCCAGTTAATACACTTGTTCCAAAAACTTGAACATCCCCAGATGTTGGGGCCTCTAAGGTTGTAATCGAATTAATGAGTGTTGTTTTTCCTGCCCCATTTGGGCCCAAAAGACCAAAAATTTCACCAGGACGAATTTCAAAATTAATGCCTTTTAAAGCCTCTGTTTTTTTATCCGCATTTTGAATATATGTTTTTTTAAGATTAATTATTTCTAATGCATTCATATTATCTTGTTCTCGCAATACTTGTTGCAAATTCAATATCTGGGTTTTCTTTTTTAGCCCAGTTTAAATCCCACTCTTGGTTTAATAATAAAACAGGCTGATCAATCATATCTCGAAACATATTAAAATTACCTTTTAATTCAAACGCAGGTTTTCCATCCGCCGTTCGTGGCCAACGGGCTACGCCATACGATAAACGATTCAATTTCACTTCTAAATTATATTCATCTTGCATTCGATGAACCAAAACTTCGAATTGCAATTCGCCGACAGCACCAATGATGTATTCTTGCGATCCAATAATCGGATCAACAAATAATTGAATCGCACCTTCTTCGGATAAATGAACTAAGGCTTGATTCAATTTTTGTCGGCGTAAAGCATCGCGCACAGTTAATTTGGCAAATAATTCAGGGGCAAATTTCGGAATATCATCGAATTGAACTTTATTAAACGCCGATACGCTGTCGCCAATAGCAAAATTTCCGGTATCACCGATACCTACGATGTCTCCGGCATAAGCCACATCCACCGTTTCTTTATCGGCTGCAATAAATTGACTTGAATAGGACAGACGTAGTTCACGGTCAAGTCTTGCGTGGTTCACTTTCATTCCGCGTTCAAATTTTCCAGAACAAATTCTAATAAAGGCAATCCGGTCACGGTGGCGTTTGTCCATGTTGGCTTGAATTTTAAAAACGAAGCCTGTGAAATTATCAGAGGTTGGCTCGATCGTTAAATCTTTTTGTGTGTGATGTGCTTTAGGGCCTGGTGCATATTTAGTAAAAAATTGCAAAAAGGTATCAACACCAAAATTTTGCTTAGCCGACCCGAATGTCACAGGGCTAATTTTACCTGCCAAAAATTCTTCAACATCAAAAGGCGGCAACGCACTTTCGATCAGTTCAAGTTCATCACGCACTTGGGCCAAGGTTTCATAATCCAGATATTTCTCGAGTATTGGGTCTTGGGGACCTGAAAAATCAAATTCTTCAACTGCTAAATCGTCTTCGCGGCGCTGATCGTAAAAATAAATTTTTTTATTCATCCGATTGTAAATGCCTTTAAATCTTGATCCAATGCCTAAGGGCCAAGTCACTGGGTAACATTGCATGCCCAGTGTTTTTTCAATTTCATCAATCAAAGTTAATGGGTCTTTACCTTCGCGGTCCAATTTGTTGACGAAAGTAAATATCGGAATATTTCTGTAGCGACAAATATCATATAATTTTTTTGTTCGATCTTCGACACCCTTCGCAACGTCTATCAACATACACGCACTTTCAACAGCCATCAGAACTCGGTAGGTGTCCTCACTAAAGTCTTTATGCCCGGGGGTATCTAATAAATTGACACGTAAACTTTGAAAATCAAAAGTCATCACACTGGAAGTGATTGAAATCCCTTTTTGACGTTCAAGCTCCATCCAATCCGAAGTTACGGCTTTTGATCCCGATTTGCCTTTGACCTCGCCGGTTTCATGAATAACTCCACCATGAAATAATAATTTTTCAGTCAACGTGGTTTTTCCGGCATCAGGATGCGAGATAATTGCAAAAGTTCTGCGTCGTTCGATTTCTTTTTGATCTGTAGGGTTGACTGTAGCCATAGCCCTGAATAATAGGCTTAAAAAGATTATGTATCAATCAGTAATCCCTTGACCAAACAGTCACAAAATACTAACTTGCCCGACTGTTAATCAAATTACTGATACAAAATCATTTTTTTCAACTCATTGTGGTTTGGAGCCTCAGGTTGAAGCCGAAAGGAATGACAATGAACACACCCACGACATATTTTATCACCGCCTATTACAAATTTATAACGATATCTGATGTTGAAAAAACAAAACTATTTTTCGAAGAAACAGCCCAAAAAAACAATATCTTGGGCCTAATTATTCTGGCGCCCGAGGGTTTTAATTCAACAGTTTCTGCAAAAAACGAAGTCGATCTGAATAATTATAAAAATGAAATTTTACACCATTTTAATTTAACAACTTTAAATTTTAAAGATTCAATTTCAGAAAAACCACCGTTTCGTAGGCTTGTTATCAAATTGCGCCCTGAAATAGTCACCCTGGGCACACCCGAATTACGCCCCCCCGAAGGACTTAATTATCACCTCAGTCCGACCGAATGGAATCAGGTTATGAAAAATGAGGATGCCGTTCTTATAGATACACGCAATTGGTACGAAACCCAAATCGGCACATTTAAAAATGCGATCAATCCCATGACAGATCAATTCACTGAATTTCCGAAATTTATGGAATCCCAAAATATTTCAAAAGAAAAAAAAGTCCTTATCTTCTGCACAGGCGGCATCCGCTGTGAAAAAGGAATTTTAGATCTGCATCAACAGGGATACAATAACGTGTATCAATTAGATGGTGGAATTTTAAATTATCTGAAAGAATATCCCAACGATCAATTTACAGGGGAATGTTTTGTCTTTGATCACCGCGTGTCAGTCGACCAAGATTTAAAACCCACCACAAAATATGATCTTTGCCCCCACTGCGGACAACCCGCAGCCACAGCGATTGATTGTAAACGCTGCGATAGTCATCAATTAATTTGTGCAGACTGTGCTGTCATCGATTGGAAAAAACAAACATGTTCGAAAAATTGTGCGCACCATTTGGAATTACATCCTGATCGCAAAGGTGCGAAGCAGCCTTTGGGGTATGAGGAATAACTGAATCGAATAAAAAAATAAAGTTGATTGAAAATTTAGTTCGTCTTCAATCAACTTAGAATTAAAAAATTACTTACCTTTAGCTTTTTCTTTTTTCTTATCTTGTTTTTCTTTTGTTGTTAATTTGGGTTTGCCTTTAGTTTCTTTTTTCTTATCTGCGCCTTTAGCCATATAAGCCTCCGTAATTAGTTGTTTAAGTGCACTTCGAGCTTAACATATTTTTTTAAAAATAAAACTTAAAATTTCTTTCTAACCACGGTTACACCACCCCGATTATCACGAGCTAGCGCAAATATATAAGCCGACCTGCCTAAGGGCGCAGTCGTAGGGCCAGTGTATTCATTAGCTTGCCCTACCTCAGATCTGAAATACTTTGTTTCTCCATCGGTGATCATCCAGGTCGTCGACAGTAATTCATTGATGTTTGTGACTACGCCATTTGTGTTTTGAACCTGATAATTTTCTACAGATATCGTAGCTAAATCTGAACTTAAATTCACTTTTGTAGACAATGGCAAAGTCACCATCGAAACACCGTCTGAAAAAATATCAGAAATGACTGGGTTTAAATTTTTAGTAGGCTTGGTGCTAACGACAACTCGTTTAAATGATTTTACATGCGCACCAATTGAATTTTTAAGTGTGTACTCAATGATATAATTGATTCCATTAAATTGTTCCTGAACCGATCTGCCAGTAAAAATAATCAAGGCAT
>JAYVKY010000114.1:0-2535 GCA_043767965.1 Pseudobdellovibrionaceae bacterium | reverse complement strand
ATGCGTGAAATTTTAACGTTTTTACCTTGAAGTGATTTTGTTAAGTATAAGGCCGTCGTATCACCCTCGAGATCTGCATCAAAGGCAAACATAATGTCGCGAACTGGTTTTTCATTGTTTTCATTTTGGCTGGCGGCAAGCCTTGCCATCAGTTCGTTAATTTTTAAATCTTTAGCAGAGACACCTTCAAGCGGCGAAATCACGCCATGCAAAACGTGGTAACGCCCACGGTAGGCACCCGAAGATTCAATACGTGAAATATCTGAGGGTTCTTCGACCAGACATAAAATTTCTGAATTTCTATGGGGGTCTTCGCAAAATTTACATATTGTGCGATCTGTATAACTAAAACATTCAGGGCAGGTATGAACTTCAGATTGAACGCGTAAAAGCGATTCAGATAATTTTTCAGGGTAAGACCCTTTTGATTTTAAGATATAATAAGCCAGACGCTGAGCGGTCTTGGGCCCTATGCCCGGAAGACGACTTAATTCGTGAACTAATTTTTCAAGCGCCGGGATATGCAACATTTTAAATTACATACCTGGCAAATTCATGCCACCGGTGATTTTAGACATTTCTTTAGAGGATTCGTCCTTTGCTGTCTTTAAAGCGTCATTGACTGCTGATACAACAAGATCTTGAAGCATTTCGATATCGCCAGATTTCATCACTTCAGGATTAATTGTTAATGCCAAAATTTTATTGTCGCCATTGACTTTCGCAGTTACAGCATTGCCACCAGAAGTGCCTGTGAATTCACGAGTGGCCATTTCTTCTTGAGCTTTTTTCATCTTTGCTTGCATTTGATTGGCTTGCTTCATCAAATTGGCCATTCCGCCGCCGCCAAAACCCTTCATGTGATCTCCTTTGAGATATTTAATTTTACAATTTAACTTTTGCCTTAAAGACGTCCTGGGCTTTTTGGATACGTGAATCTTTCATCCATGTATCTTTCAGCTGACTTTCTGCGGCCGCATCTTTTTGTGCCAAGATGCTGTGTGCTGTTTGCACATTTGCATTCTGCACAGAAGATCCAGTAACAGTTTTTGTCTTTAGTACCTGAAAAGCGTAACCTACGCCGTAAAATGAATCAATAAAACCCTGCAACTTTTCTGATGTATCAGTTTGCATAAGTTGGTCAGCTAAAAAACCAAAGGATTCTTTAACTTCAAAATGTATTTTTTGAGCTTTGACGTCAGTTAAAGCTAGATTATCTAGCTTTGCTCCTAAAAAGGGCTCGGATTTTTTAACGAATTGAACAAACTCTAAAAGAGTTGATGTGTTCGGAGTCTTTTGAGCAGGTGGTTCATTTTTAACTGTCATTTTTACGGGTTCGACATTTTGAGAAGCTGTTTTTTTTAAAACAAGCTCCTCTTTAAGCTTTGGGGGCGGATTATGACCCGCAGAACTCAGAAGTAATTTTTGAATATCTTGTATTTGTGGCGCCTGTGCCATTCGCAGTAGGGCCATCTCCATGACCAGAATCGGATCATGAGAGCGCGAAAGATCCGACATTGATTTCAAACACATATCAAATAGCATATGCAAATCTGAATCAGATAAATCGACAGTTAAATTTTTTATGGTTTCGATTTCTTCCAAAGGCAGATCAATTGAAAGCTGAACATTATTGGTATTTGATTTCATTAAAAGCCCGTGGCGCAACAGGCGAATAATTTCTTGCATAAACAGCATGGGGTTCGCTGCTACCATGGAAAGTTTTTCAATGCTATCAACGATTTGCTGTGATTTTCTGTAAATTAAATTTTCGAAAACTTCAAAAATTAATGATCTGTCCGTTAGGCCTAAAATTTCAGTGACGGTTTTCTGTGACAATTCACCTTTTGAAAAATTGATGACTTGATCTAAAAGGGTAATGCTATCGCGGGCCGAGCCATCGCCCTGTTGGGCGATTAACCAAAGTGCTTTTTCATCAACCTTGATATTTTCAAGCGCACATATATTTTTTAAATGTTCAGTTAACTGCTTCATTGGGATGCGCCGAAAATCAAAACGCTGGCAGCGCGATAAAATTGTTTGTGGTATTTTATGGACTTCAGTTGTCGCCATAATAAAAATCACGTGCGCGGGTGGCTCTTCAAGAGTTTTTAAAAGCGCATTAAACGCACTGGTTGAAAGCATGTGGACTTCGTCGATAATAAATATTTTATATTTTCCGCTTGAGGGCATAAACATCACGCTGTCGCGCAAGTCACGAATGGCATCGACACCATTGTTCGAGGCTCCGTCGATTTCGATGACGTCAATACAGCGGCCCGAGGTGATTGAAATACAATTTTCGCAAACATTGCACGGAACAAAGTCTGTCGCGTTCGTACAACGAATGCTTTTTGCTAGAATTCGTGCGGATGATGTTTTGCCGGTACCGCGAAGCCCTGTAAAAAGTAAGGCATGGGGTAAACGATCATTTCGTAAGGCGTTCATCAAAGTCTGTGAAATATGATTCTGCCCGATCAATTGATCGAAAGACTGTGAACGATATTTTCGTGCTAAAACTTGATACGACATGAG
>JAYVKY010000113.1:0-4174 GCA_043767965.1 Pseudobdellovibrionaceae bacterium | reverse complement strand
CCAGTTTAACATGTTAGTGCTTAATATATCCGGTCGAGCCTTCGAGCGGAAAACTAAAATAGACAGAAACCGAAGAAACCGACTTATTCATATTCAAATTAAGCTCGGCACCGACGTGACGATCGACACGAGGGAACCATTCAGCACCCACTGTAAACTGAGTTGCTGTAATGCTTGAATTTTTTGCGCTGATATATGTGATGGGTATGCCGACATAGGGGATCATATTACCGTAACTCGTCGCTGCTTTTTTTGAAAACAGTGGCGTTATTTGAAAATGTACAGAATCTAAATCTTCATCACGAGAATAACCGATCGCATTGCGAAGCCCCATTGCGGGTTGCTGATCGACATCTGGAAAGGGAACCCATTTTAAAGAAGCCTGCATCCAGAAATCAGTTTTACCAGTGCCAAAAGTAATTCGGCCATCAGCATCGTCAAATAAATGCATATCAGCAAAAAAATCAACATTCATACCGCCGCCATCAGAAATCAAAAGCTGCGGAGCAATGCCGATTTTATAAAAATTATCGGGCATGATCTCGGCCGTTTCATTAATAGTTAGATAGCCGTACGCAGAGTTTATATAGATAGCGTTCATAGACAAAGTAGCTAGAAGGGTTAAAAATATTTTTTTCATAGTCAGCTTCACATCCTGTAAACGTAGTTTATTAAATTTAACCATCAACACTTAAGTTTGACAAATCATTTAAAAAACTATCAAAATAAAATAGTGAGTCCATTAAAGCTATCAGTCGTTATTATTACTAAAAATGAAGAGCAAAATATTTCGCGTTGTATATCGTCAGTTTTAGATTTGGCCGATGAAGTTTTAGTCTATGATTCGGGCTCAACAGATCAAACTGTGCAAATTGCAAGCAATTTAACAGCGAAAGTCATTCGTGGTGAATGGCATGGTTTTGGTCCAACCAAAAAGCTAGCCAGCCAGCTAGCAAAAAATGATTGGGTACTTTCCATTGATGCTGACGAAGAAGTCACAGAAAAATTAAAAAATGAAATCTTTCAAAAGCTCAATAATTTAGACCCACAATCGGCCTATGCCGTACCACGAAGTTCCTATTTTTTACAGCACTGGATTCGTTATGGTGGCTGGTATCCGGATTATCAAATTCGACTGTTTAATAAAAAATTTTCAAAATGGAATGAATCCATAATACATGAAAAAATTGAGGCCCTAAAAATTGAAAGGCTCTGTGAAAATTTAAATCACTATGTATTTAAAAATGTCAGTTCTCAGATTCAGGCCAATGACAGGTATTCTAGCCTATTGGCTGAAAAAATGAAACTGGAAGGACGTCATTTTAATTGGTTTCATTTTTTAACTAAACCCTATGTTAAATTTTTCGAATGTTATTTTTTAAAATTGGGTTTTTTAGATGGTTATGCTGGGTATGTAATTGCAAAAAATGCCAGTTATTCAGTATTTTTAAAGTGGGTTAAGTTGAAAGAGCTTGAAGGTTTAAAGAATGTCTAAATTTTTTTTTGGCTTGATATTATTTTTTTATCAAGTTGTTTTTTCTGCTCAGTTTAAGGTTTTGCAAGCAATTTCAGACCCTGTGATTTTTTTTTCGAATTCTGAAAAAATAAATTTAAAGAAAAATTTGGAATTTCAAAAAAATTTTAAATTACTAACAAATAAAAACCAATTTGCACAATTTAAATTGGCTGATGACTTGGAACTGTCTGTTTATGAAAATTCAGAAATCAAAGTCGATTTAAATGATTTGTCTGAATTAAAGGCGAATGATCAAAAACATCTCGTGCTGCATTTGATTTCAGGACAAATTTACATTCATCGAACACCGATTGATCAAGGCGAAACAAAAGCCGTCAATTCCGAACTTGAAATGGATTCAGATTTTTTTAAATGGCCAGTTGCTCAAAATAAAAACATTAATTTATTGATAAATTTAGATAACACGAAGGCTTTGATTTATTTTTGTAACCGCGAACAGCCCTTTGAAATTTCATTATTTGATCACGAACAAAAAATGACATTATTGGCTGCCGAAAGTATTCAGTTTCAGGGGCAAATCATAGACCAAAAATTAGCCTATGACATTTTATTAAATGGTCGAAAAATTCCAAAGGGCCTTTGGCAGCAGAAGCAGAAATGTTCTTTCGAAGACATCAAGCAGCTTGAAAAAAATATGCATCAAGTTGAAACAATTGAAAAAATAAAATCACAAAAATTAATACAAAAATCGATAGACCAAAAAAAGTCTGACGAGGCCAAGTTTTTATGTCACAAACCCTATGGTCAATTGTCTGATTGTGCGTGGATTTTATCAGGCGAAAAATGCAGTCGTACCCGCTGCGATGCCGAGGGGAATTGGTCTGATTTACAAAGCATAGCGATCGACAAGGCGCCATCGTGTTCAAAAAAATATTTTGTTTCAAAGTGTGATTATTAATTTACTTGAGTCAATTTGTAATTGTTTTTATTATCCAGAGGAATTTTGAGTCTTATATTTAATTTTTAAAAATAAGGCGTCTCTCTAAAAACCTAACGGCCTTGCGATCTGGCTAACTTTTTATAGACCTCATCATCGTTGCGTTTCCCGACAATTTTAATTTCGAGCGTGTCGCCATTGATCAAATAAACTATTCGATACTCGCCCGAATCCGTGCGATGAAATGGGTATCCAGAAAGTTTAGCGGAATCCTGCGGATAAGGATTTATCCGCATTTCTTCAATCTTCTTTTTGATTTGTTTGGCCGGTTTGCCAGAGAGTTTCTTTAAAAATTTAATCGCCTGTGCTGAAAAATCAAGGTTGAGCATTGCTGACTATTTCCCAAACTCTTTAAAGAATTCCTCGCTCTTGGTTTTACCAATCATCTTGGTGGCTTTCTCTGCTTTCTCGCCCCAATACCTGTCCGAGATAACCGTCTCTTGGTAATTTTTAAATTCTTCAAAAGAAATAACGACACTTACATTCTTGCCGTTCTTTTCAATCACCACAGGCTCACGCTGTGAAGTGGTTAGGATTTCACCGAAATTATTTTTTGCTAAAGTCGAGGCCATTTTTTTCATAAATACTCCAATAAACAACTCTAGCACAAATGGTCGAATTAGTCAAATTGGCCATTTTAATGACACTGTTAACATAATCGCTTGGTAAATCAAATATTAAACGTTGTCTCAGTTTCAGACGTAAAACTCATGCCAACCTGTCAGCAATAATTGTCTAATTCGTTTACAGACGTGTGGGGATAGCGTTTAAGCATGAGACTGTATCAAAAATAACAAAGTTATATCAATATGTTATCTAAAATGTGCCAGCTCGGCACGGGGTTTGTATATTAAGTCTGTAATAGATAATGAATAAATAAACCTTCAATAAGGGGACTTTATGAAAACGATGAAACAAATTTCAATCCTATTAGCAGCTTTGGCCTTAGTGGCCGGTTGTGCGAAATCGAAATCGCAAAACGATACCAACACCAATGTTGTTAATAACGGAAATATGGTTCCTCCGATTGTTATTGACCCCAACGCACCGATTACACCCATAACTATATCGGGTCAGACACCGGTATTTGCTGCGGGTTCAACATCAGACTTTGTTCCGGTAAGTCTTTCGGTTATGAATACATATGTGGCTACTCATCCGTTGAATAACCCTTCAAATTTTAAAATTAATTTCAACTTAGCCACATCAGGCAGTAGCCGTTACGGTGGTGATGTGACTATTTCATATAATGATAATGGTCTTCAATATGATGGTATTTTTAAAGCCGGAATGGGAAAAAACCAATCTTTGCCAGGTATGTATGATAATGATCGTCTCGAGGCGGATTACAATTACTGGTTCAATTTAAATAACCAACTGGTTTTTACAGGATTTTTCGAAGACCAATACGGTGCCATTACAATTGCCATGGTTCCGCAAGCATCAACAACGGCAACGGGTAATGACGGTGAGCCTACTGTGGCAACTGCTTATAAAGGTTATGTCTACTTTAAAAACTTCGCAACAACAACGGCACAGCATTCAACACTTAGAGCATGTTGGTTTACGTACATGGGCCCTTATGATTGCCGATCAAATATGGTTCAAAGTAAAGGTGCCCTTGCGCCAGGGCCCGAGGCTGGCTATCAATTGCTGGGAACATTTAGCAATGTTGTAATTAAGACTGCATTTAATATTTA
>JAYVKY010000112.1:0-2397 GCA_043767965.1 Pseudobdellovibrionaceae bacterium | reverse complement strand
CAGTTAGTTATTTTTTTGCGTTCATGGAACGGTATTGATGCAAATCAAAAAGTGATTGACGAAATCAATCACTTTTTATCGGCCGCAGATGCTGATCTTGAAGTGACAACCCCTTTTGAATTTGTCGAAAACTTATCATCTATGGCGAATAAAGTGCGTATTTCTGTCCTGCTGGCGAACGACATTATATTTAAAACTGAAAACAAAGAAAAATATATGCAAGGTTACGAGCTGGCTATTATTTTTAAAAATAAAAATGAAATTGCATGGTCTACGGTGGGTCGTTTTGAAATTTCATCAAATAAAAATAATAAAAACATTACTATAAGTCATGCCGGGCAATTCCTAGATGATCAAATTTTATTGCCGGTGGCTCTTTTGGGACTAGAGCGCGAACCATCCGTTTTGTCAGGCTCATTTTCAATTAAAAATTTAGATCAAATTCAGATTCAATCGGATTTTGATCAGCAGTCAACTTATTGGAAGGCCCATATTACAAATTTCGAATAGTACGTCTTTAATAAAGTGGTGACAGTCCCCAGATATTTTCAAAACTTATATTGATTGATATTAATTTGTCTGAAGAAACAATTTTTTTACTTTTAATGTCAGTGGCATCATGCAGTTTAAGTTTGTTTTTTAAAATATCGAGATTCATCCGTATTTTATCCGAGTCTGATTTTTTAGCAGAGTATAAATTTGTGGTTTCCATGCGATCAAGAAGGGTGTTGAACAGAGCGGGCTCGGCACCATCTAAATAAAGTTCATGATTTTGTAGAACCGCATATTGAATTGAAGATAATTGTTTGGTCCAGGTATTTGGCGCTTCAATTAATATTTGTCTTAGTGTGGGTACGTTATCTGATTTTAGCGTTAATATTGAATTTAAATTCAATATTGGGAATAAAAAATCATCTAAATTTTGAATTTCGGTCTTTGTAGCCAGGCTATTTTTTAGCATCAGACCCACATCTGCAAGTTGAATAACAGTGTCGTTTTTCCAATACACACCCTCGTCACCTTTGGCTCTAGGCAATTTGACCAGCGTGACAACCTGTGTGTTTTCACTGTGTAAGTTTTGAAATGCAGTCTCGTTCAAACGCTGAAATTTATTAACCCCATTAAGGCCAACAAGCACAATGGTTGTCGAATCCCATATGTTTTCAGTTTTCAGTTGTTGAAAAAAAACAGCCAGCTTATCATCAAGTTTTTCGAATTGATTGCTTTCGTCAATTTTCAAAAATTCTAGATCTGAATTATAAATTACTGAAAAGAAAGGTTTAGGATCTTCAAAGTACCATTCTAAAAATGCAGATATTTGTGATTTGAAATCCTTCGAATAATTTTTTTCTGTAATCGGGCCTAAATCGTCAAAGGTTTCAAAAAATTTTGATAAACCTGTTTTTTTCAATATGTGTGGGCTGCCAGAAAAAAACGATGTTCGATATTTTTTTAAATAAGCAATTTCGCTGATTAACTGAATTTTTTCTGATATACGATCATAGCTACGGTGTAATTTATGTTGATGGGGGTACTGACCTGATAAAAGTGAGCCCATTGCAGCGGCAGGCTGTAATGAGGTCGTATACGCATGCGTAAATCGAATAGATTCTTTGCAAAGCATCGCAAAGCCTGAATTTTCATTTGTACGTTCGTCCGAGCAAGTGACGGTGTCATTAGGTAAACGGTCAAAGGCTAAAATTAAAACAGAATTTTTTTTTTCTGACTGGTACGAAGTCGAGGCCAGTACTAAGGCTAAAACCAAGACAAAAGAAAAAAATAAAAAGACATATTTTGACGACGACATCGAGTGCATATCATAATGAATAGGTTATTAACTAACAAGGAGCTTTCATGTTTGCAGAGAAAATTTTTGCGGTTGCACATTATGCGGATCAAGTTGTTATTATTGTGTTGCTAATTATGAGCGTCGTATCGATGGCCATGATTTTCGAACGCTTTATGTCATTAAAAAAAGCAGCCAGTGAAAGTCAAAGAGTTCGCGCGCGTGTTCGTGTTGCACTTCATGCCAACTCATTGCAAGACTTTGAAGACATTGGCAAAGATCCTTCTTCGATTGAGGGGCGCGCAGCGGGGCATGCAATGAAACATATGAAAACGCACGGAGGCAAAGGTTTTGAAGAGATATTTAATACTTTCGTGTTAACTGAAAAACCCGACCTAGAAAAGTATTTGCCAGTACTGGCAACAATTTCATCAAATGCACCGTATATCGGTTTATTAGGAACAGTATTGGGTATCATGAAAGCATTTAATGACTTGGCACAAGCGACAGATGCGGGTCAGCAAACAGTGATGGCAGGTATTTCTGTGGCGTTGGTTTCAACAGCAGCAGGTCTTTTTGTGGCTATCCCTGCCAGTATGTTTTTCAATTAT
>JAYVKY010000111.1:0-3408 GCA_043767965.1 Pseudobdellovibrionaceae bacterium | reverse complement strand
CTTTTTTCTGTTTTAGAATTGGGTAATGACAACTTTTTAATTTCTATACTTTTGGGCAATGTGGCTCTGAATATACGATAGGCCCTTTGCATATGAATTTGCGAAGTGATCAGAACAACATCATTGCATTTTAAACTTTCAATAAGAGCTAAACTTTGCTGAGCATTCCCGTAGGTTGTTTCAGATTTTTTTTCCAAATAAATATCTTCGGGGCGGACTTCAGGATAAAATGGCAAGTACGGAAAAACTTCATGAAGCTTTGAATCTTTATAAACGCCAGAAACTATCAGCTTTTCAATTTTTTTCTGCGCCAAGTATTCAAAGGCCTCTCGGATACGGCCCGATGCCCCTGTTAAAACAACTCCGCACTGGGCCGTTGGTAAATTTTCAGACCACAAATTCATCGGTTCATTTAAAATCAACTGCAGTTGAAAAAATAAAAACGCAGAGCCTAAAAAAACACCCGCTAAAAATAATATAATCTTATTTTTATGAATTTGCTTTGAGGTTGGCGATAACTTCGACTTCAACATTTACACCTTTGGGCAAAGCCGAAACAGCAACCGTTGATCTTGCCGGAGGATCCGTTTTAAATTTCATACCGTAAACTTCATTGACTATTGCAAAATCGGACATGCTTGTTAAAAAAATTGTTGTTTTAATGACATGTGAAAAATTCATGCCGGCTTGGGCTAATACAGCCTCGACATTTTTCATAACCATTTCAGTTTGAATTTTAATTTCACCAGTGAAAACGACTTGTGTTTTGGGATCAATTGCAATCTGGCCCGAACAAAACAGAAAATCACCAAGCTGTACAGCCTGTGAATAAGGACCAACAGCTTTTGGTGCAAGATCTGTATGTATAATTTTTTTTGACATCTTTAGTTTCCTATTCTCTTGTTTTAAAAATAAAATACGATACCGGCTTTAAATGGATCGTTGGCTATGGTTCGAACTCGTGTATTTTTAATCGATGACAAACCTAAGCCGCCTTCAAATGAAAAACCAATATTTTCAAGTCCCGCAAAAAAGAATTCAGTACCCAACAGTAGGTCAGCTTCAAAGCCAGAATTTTTTCCGTCGATAGGATTTTCAAAACTCACTATACCAATCTGGCCACCTGCATAAAAATGCAAGTTGCTCTCTTGAAAAATCACATGTCGAATTCCGATTTGCATTTGCATGGCCGAATAATCTTTACGCGTATCGACACCAAAACCACCTGTCATCGCTAAATTTTCACTCAAATGATAAATTGCAGCCAATGAGGGCAAGCTTTCAGAGGTTGTATTTTTAATTCCGACACCCAACCGTTGGGGCATATTTTTTGAAAATGAAATGGCACTTATAAATAATGCAGCTGCATAAATTAACACAATGAATACATATTTTTTCATTTTAGCCTCTTTAATTTTATAATTTATTGTGACATTGCTTTTATTGTTTACAAGTCTTTGGTCTCGAATGACACTGTGTTTACAGAGCACCAAATCAACCAAGGGGATACACAGATGAAAATACTGATAAAGATTATGTTTTGCTCATTCATGCTTTCACTTACTTTCATGCTCGCAATCACAATTACTTTTGGGTCTGTAGCAACAGCCCAAACTATTTTAGCAAAGGCAACAGGCACTCTATTCAAAGAGGTTCCCTTAACGGAATCAGTCACGACTGAAGAGGCTGGTATAAAAACTGAACTCAAAAAAGTTTCTCACGGCCTCAGGCAGAAAACAAAATTTGGCTTAATTACGGTTTCAGTTTATGTTGCTGAATTTTTTGCGAAAGATTCTTCAAAATTAAATAAAACATCCGATGGGATTCTAAATTCATTAAAATTAGCTGGTCCCGTGCAGTTACGCTTAACGATGTCACGTGACTTAACTGGTACACAAATTTCTGATTCTTTTAAAGAGGCCCTGAAAGCCAACGGAATAGATACTGAAAAAACGACTAAAGAGCTGACCGAGATTTTAACGGCCGTTGGTGAAATTAAAAAATTTAAAAGCAACGAAACATTTTCTGTAACAACGTTCTGGAATGACTCAATGGCTACACTTTGGATTCAAAAACCAGATCTAACGATTCAGAAAATCACAGGGCCTGAAAAACTTGCCAATGATTTTTTATCAATTTGGTTCGGTAAGCCTGTCGACAACAAACTGGAAGAGCTTAAAAAAGCTTTATTGAAATAATCTGAACAAGTGAAAAAAAAGTTTACACCCAGTTTATGTATTGTCTCAAAATAATTCAACCACCACCAACCGAAGCGTTTAGAAATAAATTTGGTTGGCTGACTTTTCGCAATAAAAACAAATATGATTAACAACTTGAAAACCACAACAGAAAATCCGACATTGATCGAATTTAAAGCCGCTACCGAAGAACACCAACTGCGTGTTTTAGCACTTGGCCAAGCTTTATTTAAACAATTTTCAGATGATTTCAAAGATTTATCTGAAGATCTTGTGACCGCTTTTTTAAATCTTCACGATCATTCAAAAACATCAATCTTGCCTGATGGTACAAATCAAATAGAATCCTTGTATGAATTTTATGGAGTTAATAAATCTGATCTTGCAGATAATGAGAAATTTAAAATTTTAAGCACAATCAACTATATCAATTATCTTGATTCACAAAAAGCTTTAGAATTTTTTAATAATAATCATTTAATTTCAGTGACTGGCGACCTCAATGACAGCGCCAATAATTTACTTTTAATAGAGCGAATTTCAGATATGGTTGACCGAGGTGAAAGTCTTTCATCAACCAAAGAATTTAATCGAAAACTGGTCCCCGCCTCTGAAATGCTGCACAATGAAAAAGGGGCACATTACGCCCATTTTTTAGAAAAAAATTATTCAAAAATTATTCAAATAAAAAATTAAACTCGAATACCCGTTGAACCAAAACCATCGGCACCGCGAATTGTCTCTGACAACTCGTTCACCAGTTCAAACTGCGCTTGAATTACGGGGCAAATCACAAGCTGTGCACATCGATCTTGATCTTGAATTGTCACGGCCTCTGAACCTAAATTAACTAAAATGATCTGCACTTCGCCACGATAATCAGCATCAATTGTACCTGGTGTATTAAGCACTGATAACCCTTGCTTTGCGGCCAATCCACTTCGTGGTCGCGCCTGAATTTCAAAGCCCAATGGTATTTCAAAAGTAAGTCCTGTTGGCACAAGGGCTCTTTGCATTGGCTGCAATATAAGTGGCTCTTTTAACTGTGCTCGAATATCAAAGCCACTTGCCCCTAAAGATTGATATCTTGGAAGCTCGCCTTTAAAGTGTGGCCAAGTTTTAATTTTTACATTCATTTTTTGTGTCATAATTACTTACCTTTTTTTGCTAAAATCATAATTTTCAGTCCATGATTTCAATGAATTTAATT
>JAYVKY010000110.1:0-4926 GCA_043767965.1 Pseudobdellovibrionaceae bacterium | reverse complement strand
AAACGGTAACAGTAACACTATTGGGAAATAGGGAGGACGTCTTATGGGCTTAAGAGTAACAACGAACATGGCATCTATAGCGGCACAACGGTCTTTATCGATGCAAACGAAACGACAAGAACATTCAGCGCAAGCACTGGCTTCGGGTTCGCGAATTGTAAGGGCGGCTGATGATGCTGCAGGATTGGCGATTTCAGAGAACATGAAAGCCGATCTTAGAGGTACCGCACAAGCGCGAAGCAATGCGGACAACGCCAGTTCAGCCATGCAAGTGGGTGAGGGTGGACTGTCAGAGATGACGAATTTAATGACTCGCCTTCGTGAGCTGGGTGTGCAGTCAGCATCAGACAGCATCGGTGATAAAGAGCGTGTTTATCTGCAGCAAGAGGCCACCAGTTTGACCGAAGAGATTTCACGGATTTCACAAACCACATCGTTCGGTGATAAAAAATTGCTGGATGGATCAAATCCTCAGTTTGACTTTCATGTTGGATCGAGTGGTCAAAAAGAAAATATTATTACTTACAAGGCCGAGGGTAATGCGACGCCAGATGAATTAAATCTGTCATCGATTGACGTGACCTCAAAAAGTGGGGCGCGTGAGCTATTAGGTCATTTGGATTCAGCACTAGAAAAAGTAAATAAAATGCGAGCAGCTTTCGGAGCCATGCAATCACGATTAGAATCAACAGTGAATGGTCTTGATGTGCGTTCAGAAAATTTGGCGGCAGCCAAGTCAAGGATTACAGATGCTGACATTGCTAAGGAGTCATCAGAAATGGCTTCTGCCACAATGCTGCAAAGTGCGTCGATTTCGGTTTTGGCGCAAGCCAATCAGCAACCATATTCAGCTATGAAATTATTGGGTTAATTCAATAAGTTAAGGAAATTTTATTTTTAAATAGTTTTAGAGGCACTCCCAATAGTGACCTCTTATGCCCAGAACCAGTGACGGTCCAGAGAACTTTCAGTCGACCCTTGCAATTTTTGCAAGGGTCTTTTTTTCATTAAAGATGTAAGAAATTTAAATCACTTGGATTTTATAGCCGTTCTGCTAGTTATCTGACCTAAAGAGGTAACTATGAATAAATTATTATTAGTATGTCTATTTTTGTCATTGGTCGGAATGATTGCAAATTCGGCTCCTGCTCAAGGTATTGAGTCCGGTTTGTATAACGCTGTCGACGTTGATTCTGGAACAGTGAACGCAAAACTTTTGATTCGCACAAATGGTACTCTTAAATTTAGTGTGAATACTCCGGATTTCGAAATGCCCGAGCCAGGATGCGAGGGAACATACATTGTTACGGGGCATACATTTGCTTCAAATTTAAAATGTCCGATTGCGATGATGTCGGAAGTTAGTGTGAAAATTGATATTACAACTGTAACGGCTCAATCATTGCGTTCGAGTGAAGGCGCACTTGTGCCAGTAGTTATTGACGCTTTTGGTGCGGATCCGATGATGTTTCGATTGAAAATTATTGAAGCCAGATAATTTTCAATCTGCATAATTTAAAAAATTAAATTTTATGATAGATCTAATCTAAAAAAGGAAGCCTCGAGCTTCCTTTTTTTTATTTATTATGTGTGAATTTTCACTATGAAAATTCACAATTTCCCTCTTGATACAGACTAGATATCAACTTTTGTCTGTGTAGACTGAAGACTATCATCAAAACGTCTGTAACTAGACAGACACGACGCTTGTTAGATCTAGTTTTTTCGGGTACCTTGGTCCTGAAAAATTCAATTTCTTAGTCTGTTTTTCAATACGTAGGTCTAGTTCGCCAAAGACTTTGGTCTAGATTTGCTCGACGTGACTAAAGCACAACACAGACCAGCCGAAAGGTACATCAACAACAACGACTCAGACTCGACGAGACTTCAGCTGAGATTCTTTTTTAGAGTGACTGCTAAATTTGAATCGCTTGCAGGCCAAAGTTAAAAACGAGTGTAGGTCACCAACATGTACAAAAGAAAACTTCAAAGAAAGTTTTCTGAACGAAAGAGGTCTTCAATGGGAATGAGAATTACAACAAACGTGCCGTCATTAAATGCTCAGCGTAGTATGTCGACAAATTCACGCGAAATGAATAAAAGCATGGCACAATTATCAACTGGTTCACGTATTACAAAAGCCGGCGATGATGCTGCAGGTTTAGCGATTAGTGAAAACTTGAAAGCTCAGATCAGATCATTTGGTCAAGCTGCAAGAAATGCGAACGACGGTATATCGATGATCCAAACTGCGGAACAAGGTATGGGCGAAGTTTCAAATATCGTAACTCGATTGAGAGAATTAGGAATTCAAGCTTCATCGGATACAATCGGTGAAACAGAGCGTGGGTTCATTCAAAAAGAAGTTGATTCAATGAAATCTGAAATTCAACGTGTTGCTGAATCAACTTCATTCGGTTCAAGAAAATTATTGGATGGTACTGGTGGAGTCTATGACATTCACATCGGAACTGGTGCTAATGAAAAAACAGATTGGATCGCTTACGATGCTGCTGTATCAAATGTGCAAACTGATAATTTAGGTATTGCTGATCTTGATTTTTCATCTAAAGAAGGCGCTCGTTCAGGCTTAGCAGCTTTAGACACTGCACAATCAAATGTGAACGGTTCACGTGCGACACTTGGAGCATTACAAAATCGATTAACTTCAACAATCGACGTGATCGGTACAATGAACGAAAATATGAGTGCAGCCAATTCACGAATACGCGATACAGACATCGCTGCGACATCATCTGAGTTAGCTCGTAATAATGTATTATTGCAAGGTACAGTTGCAACATTATCGCAAGCCAATCAGTTGCCACAAATGGCCTTGAAGTTGATCAGTTAATTTAAGTCAGTTTATTTTATACTAAGTTAAGTCAAGGTTTCGAGTTTCCTTCATTTTCTGAGCGGTAGGCGTATTGACCTCCGCTGAAAGTGAGAACTCTGCTCAGAAAAATAAAATCTCGACCAAGATCTGCAAAACGGATCTTGGTTTTTTAATTATTCATTCATGTCTAAATTTAATCAAATTTTTGTTGACCAAATTTTAACGTTAAGTTTTGGTCAAATATTGTCGATATGTAAGACAATGAAGTGTAAGTTATTGTTTTTATTTATTTTTTTATCTGTGCAATTCTTTGCGCAAATCACCATGGCAGCGCCAGGTGCGATGACTTTTCAATCGCGTATTATTAATCCCGACAATACTCCGCTTGAGGCCCCCGCCGTTAATTTCACTTTTGAATATTATAGTCACGATAATGCCTGTCTATTATATGTCGAACAATTTACAAATGTTTCAATGACCAGCAGTAAAGGATTAGTGTCTTTACAATTGGGTGGTGGTGCACGTGTATTACCAGCATCGGGCGGTGCCACTGTATTAAGTATTTTTGATAATACACCAATCACATCTCATGAATGTCAACCGGCAGCGGGTATTTTTTATTCTTCGGTGAGCCCGAGTTCACGTCGTAATTTGGTTGTTAAATTTGATGATCAAACCGGAAGTGGTCTGCAAACCTTAAGTGGGATCAGTATTAATTCTGTACCCTATGCGTGGTATGCGGCGAATGCCGCATCGGCGGCCAATTCATTAAGTTTGGGTGGAATTTTAGCTGTTAATTATTTAAAACTTTCTGATTTTACGGGGACATGCGCTGCTGGCGAATTTTTAACTTACGATGCGCTTGGATCACCAAAATTTTCATGTGCAACTCCTGCGGGTGGTGGTGGAACAGTGACCAGCGTAACTTCGGGCGGTGCCCCGGTTGTGGTTGGTGGTACAGCAACAGACCCTGCAATTTCAATCACTCAGGCCAATGGGACAACGTCGGGTTATATTACAAGTTCGGATTACACTTTATTTTCAGGTAAACAAAATGCTTTGGGATTTACTCCATTAAACAGAGCAAATAATTTAAGTGATTTAACGAATACGACAACTGCAAGATCGAATTTGGGTCTGGGTGGTGCGGCACAGTTGGATGTCACAGTGGGCGGGGATTTGACCGGAAGTTTACCGAATCCTACGGTTGCTACGGTCGGCTCGCATGTGGCTAGCGAGGTTTCAACAGCTGTTGATGACACAATTGCAGCAACAAGTGCAAACACAATCAATACAATTGTTAAACGTGACGGCTCGGGAAATATTACGGTCGGGACATTAACCTCGACAAACGTATCCTCAACAAATGCATCACTAAAAAATATTTATTTATATGATGTTGCTGGCGTGAATCGTATTTTATTAAAAGCTCCTAGTGCTGCGATTACAAATTACACATTAACATTGCCGGCAACTGTGGGAACAAATGGTCAGGTGCTATCGACAAATGCATCGGGTGATTTAAGTTGGATCAATGCGTCCAGCGGTTCTGTGACCAGCGTCACAGCAGGTGCTCCGTTACTATCAAGTGGTGGGCCAACACCGAATATCACGCTGCCAGTGGCCACAAATACTATGGATGGATATTTATCATCAACAGACAGAACATTATTTAATTCTAAACTAGCAAATTTTTCAACACTGACTTCAGTTGATGTGACAACGGCATTGGGCGCAGCGCCAGTACAAAATGCAACAAACGCCGTAACTGCGGTGAATTTTTCAGGAAGTTTATCTGGCGATGTGTCAGGAACGCAAAGTGCGACATCAGTAAATAAAATCCGCGGAACAAATGTCAATATCACAGCTTTAGCAAATAATAATATTTTACAATTTAATGGTACAGATTATGTAAATAGATTAATCCCAACATGTTTAGGTACAGAGTACTTAACATTTCACGGAACAACATATAGCTGCGTGACTGATTCTGGCAGTGCCGGTGCGGTAGCAAGTTTAAATGTGACGGCACCTGTGCAAAATACAGGGACTGCGACCAATCCAATTATTGCGATGGCAAAATCAACAGC
>JAYVKY010000109.1:0-5452 GCA_043767965.1 Pseudobdellovibrionaceae bacterium | reverse complement strand
GTCGCAGCAGCGCTTGATAATGTGAAAGAATTTTGCACAGGGTTACATGCTAAATCTGTCGAACCCTGCGAACTGCCGGCTCCGTTACTGGCAGCCACTGAAAAATTATAACTGACCCCAGCCGTAAGGCCAGTGACCGTACATGATGTCGGAGCAATCAAAGTGCAACTGCCAATAGGTGTCCCTGATGTCGCCGCCGATGTTGGAGCAAAAGCTTGTTTGACCGAGTACACAATCGGCGGAATTCCCGCCGAGGTCGCCCAACTTAAATTGCAGGTCGTACCAACAGATCCCGTAAAAGCCAATCCTGTCGGGACATCTGGCAAATCACTTGGCACAGATGAAAACTCGTTCAATGATGGCGTTTCGCCAACGTAATTTGCGGCAAAAACTCGTACGTAATAGGTTGTTCCATTCGTCAACCCATTGATTGTCAACGGACTCATCGCATTTGTTGAAACTGTTGTCGTATAAACTCCGGCGACTGTTCCATACCTGACGGTGTAAGTAATAGGCCCGATACCTGTTGTTGTCGGCCAAGTTAAAAATAATTGCGAATCACCTGATATTAATGTTGTTAACAAAAACGGATCAGGTTTTGTGTTCGGCATTGCCTGTAAAATATTTGAATCTGCAGAGCCTGAAATATTTAAGGCCGAAACTTTAAAATCATAATTTGAACCGTTTGTTAAACCTGTAACAACAGCCGGTGATGACGCAACAGTCATAGATTCAATCCATACTGTCGAGGAAGTTAATTTGTACGATACGATGAATGACGTTGCATTTAGGATTGCCGAAAAATTCACAGTTACTTCAGATACGCCTGGAACTGCAGATATCAAATCAAATGCTAACGGTGCTTCAATTAAATGACCTCGATCGATTGAAGAACTTTTTCCGGCTAAAACGTTTTTTGTACAGCTCGGTAAAAATCCGAATGCAAAAATCAGACAATAAAAAACTATAAGTATTTTTGAACACTTGTGCGATAAACGTACCACACTTATATTTTAGACTGCCTCTTAGCGAACGCCAAACACCCCATTGGATTTATCAAAAAAATACACCTTAGTCCGATCTGGCTTTGGGCTTGCGTTCACAGTTGGCCCCCCTCTTGCTTTATTCCTTAGTTAAGACACAGTTTTAAATCACAGCCAGGCCTTAAGCCGTACCTGTGTTTTAAGATCGAAAATCGGGGGATTTAGATGTCAAACAATCAGTCAGGGTTTATAAAAATTCCATTTTTAACAGTAATTCTAAGCGCAACGTATGGCCTGCTTGGTTGCGGTGAATATACTGCTAAAGTCTATAACCAAGAACCAAAATATGTATCTAAGCAAGAGATCTTAAATGGCTCTGAAGTGCTTGCCACAAGCCCTGTTGCAAAAAAAGTTTTGTACTTAGCAACTGGTGCCAAGTTATTAAAAACGTCAAATGGCCAATCAGCAAGTCAAACAGGCTTATGCACAGCTACAGCAATAGGCCCAAAAATTATTTTAACCGCTGCACATTGTTTAAAAGGACTAAATCCAAACCAGGACCAAACGGCAGATTCTGTATTTATTATTTTAGGTCGCAAACCCTGGAAGGCAAAATTTGATCCAAAATTGTGGTATGGGGCGCAGAAAATATTTATTCATCCCAATTATAAAAAAAATGACATTGGCGGATCGGTTGATGATCTTGCCATTATACAATTAAAAACGGCTTTACCTAAAGAAAATATCACAGAGCTTGCAACCCCAGAGGATCTGAATTCAACAATGGTTTTTATTATGGCAGGCTATGGCATGCGAAGCTCCCTAAAAAATCAAAGCGTCGAACTAGCTCGACAGAATATGGGCGAGTTATTTCAACTATCAAAGATTATTTTAAATTATGAAATTGATAACCTGACGATCGATATTGACCAGCATGATGAAAAGGGTATTTGCACCGGCGATTCTGGTGGCCCAGGTTTGATTTTCAATCAATCGACGCAAAAATATTTGATCATAGGCGTCGTATCTGGTTATCAATGGACGACTGAAGATAAAGTAAAATACGACACTGACAATAAATTCGATTGTTACGGTTTTGCTGTTTACACTAACATCATGAACCCCAATTATTTTGGTTGGATTCAAAAAATCAAAGAATCTATAGAATAGCAATACCTTTATGAAGAAAAGTACCCGACCTTGGTTTAGCCTCTGATTTAGTCATTAAAAATGTTCCGTGCCTGTAAACCAGTAAAGTGTTAACTTAAACACTCAATGTTTGTTATTACCACATCGTTTCTTCTGATTATCTTTTTTTCGTTTATATGTTCACTCTGCGAAGCTGTTTTGTTATCTCTGTCGCCGGCGTTCATTGCAGTCGAAGCTGAGGAAAAACCAAAATCCGGACACATTTTAAAAAATATCACAGAGCATGCCGACCGATCTTTATCTGCTATTTTAACGTTAAATACAATTTCACACACTTTAGGTTCGGCCTGGATAGCCTATCAAGTTCAACATGAATTTGGCGAATCGTGGGTGACATTGTTTTCAGTTTTTCTGACATTTATGGTACTCATTTTTTCTGAAATTTTACCAAAAACTATTGGTAAAAATAATGCAAAATCTTTGGCTATTTTTACGGCCTATTGTGTGCAAATTATGATTGTTGGCCTTTATCCCTTCGTGAAAATTTCAGAATTTATTTCTAAAACATTAACCTCACCCTCTGAAGAACCAGATGTCACTCGTGACGAAATGATCAAAAGTGCCGAGATCGGCGTCGAAGAAGGCACACTAAAAGCCAAAGAATCTTTGATCATTAAAAATTTAATGATGCTTGATAAAATTTTTATTTCAGACATCATGACACCCAGATCCGTTTTTATGGCTCTAGACGCCTCGTTAAATGTCGAAGAAGTTTCGAAAAAATTTCGACCAATTCGATTTTCTCGAATTCCGGTCTATGAAGATTCACTTGATCACATCATTGGTTTAACTCATCGTTATAAAATTTTAGAGGCCCTATCGCAGGATTTACATACAAAAAAAATTCGCGATTTGATAGAACCCATTGCTTCACTTTCTGAACGCATGTCAGTATCACATGCCCTCGACTTTTTTATTAAAGCAAAAGACCATCTTGCTTTAGTTTCTGATGAATACGGCGTAGTTACGGGCCTTGTCACTTTGGAAGACACTGTTGAAACACTTTTGGGTGTCGAAATTGTTGATGAATTTGATAATATCGAAGATATGCGAAAATATGCCCTTGATCAGTGGCAATTACGAAAAAAGCAAACAAGAAAGTAAATTACATTACAAAGATTTATTTTTTAGGCTTTAAAATTTCAATCGAGCTGGTCGGGATTCTTTGCGGCAAGATAATAGTGCCACTTTGAACAAAACGTATCATTAAAACAAACATTAAAGTTAACGCACCCAAGATCGCGAAAAGACGAACAGTTTGAAATTCTGACCGATGGGACTTAATCACATCTGGCTCTTTTTGAATATGTTTTAAGCTCTCTTTGTGTAACATACGCAGCACTAACCCTTCCCTCTAGATGTATTTAAGCATAAACTGAGCCAAACAATCTGACACCATTTGCACGAGCAATCTGAGGGGAAAAATTATAAATGGATCATTTAACATTAGCAAAAAAAGTATACACAACTTGTCATTTAACCGGAGAGTTCAAACTTCGCAGCGGAAAAATTTCAAACGAATACTTTGATAAATATCGACTTGAATCAAACCCTGAAATTTTACATGCGATTACCGAACAAATAATTTCTTTAATTCCTCAAGGCACAGAAATTTTAGCAGGACTTGAAATGGGCGGTATTCCGATCGCGACGGCATTGTCGTTGAAAACCGGCCTACCTGTTTGCTTTGTGCGGAAGGCCGCCAAAGAGTATGGCACGTGCCAAATTGCCGAAGGCCTTGATGTTCGTGGCAAGAATGTATGTATTATTGAAGATGTCATTACTTCTGGCGGTCAGGTCGTCTTAAGTACCACGGATCTACGAAGTCTTGGGGCCATTGTCAAAAATGTAGTGTGCGTGATTAATCGCGGGGGTGACGATGCCTGTGCAAAATTAAAAACTGCAGATCTTACGACCCACAGTTTATTTACACGCGCTGATTTTCCGAATTAGTTTTGGCGACTCAATTCAGACGTTAAATTAAATGCTAAATTTGGTCTTGCAGTAAATTCACTTTCTTTTTATCATTTTCTAGTTTTTCTTTTTTCTCTGCATTAACCGGCTCATCAATTTCTTGTGTACTGTACTCAACTTTATCTTTAGCCATTAGTAACGAGTTACTAATGATCTCGTCATTAATAAAATTGATAAATTCATTTGTAAAACGTGGTATCGCTTGATCAGCAGATCCTATCCGAACACCAATTTCACGATTAATATTGGCTGATCTGCGATCAAAATTAAATGAACCTATCATTGAAATTTTGTTATCAATCACAACACCTTTGCAGTGTAAAATATCGGGCCCCTTAAAAACATATAACTCTATACCCATATCTATCAGACGTTTTTTGATCGAAAGAAAAGCCGCATGCACCAGCGTGACATCGGTACTGGCTAATGAATTCGTAATTATTTTAATTTTAACACCATTTGCTGCAAGCTTTTCTAAAGTCGCAAGTTCTGATTCAGTCGGATACAAATACGGCGTCACAATCAAGATATTCTCTTTGGCATTTACTTCAAACGATTTCATAATTTGTGCTGATAATTTGTCTTCGACATTTTGCATTGATTTTGTCGGATCGTTATAGGCAAAATGCACTGATTCAACATTTTCTACATCTTTTAGTATCTCTTGCAAGGGTTGAGTTTTAACCCACGCCTTACCCAATATAAAAGTGGCTAAGTACGAATCCATTTTCAATTGAGCCTCGACAATTTCTTTTTTTGCAACATCTTGATCATGCAGGCAGTCTTCAGCTGCTTCGCCGCTGCAAAATGAATTTAGCGCATTTTTTGAATACTTGTAAAGATTAACAGCTTTAACTTCTGGATTTTTATCCCATAAGTCTAAAAAATATTGGCGTGAAACTTGTGCCGCAGCACCAACAACAATGGCATCTGCATCTTTAAAATTAAAGTCTTTTGATTTTCCAAAATAATTTTTTGCCATATTTCTGCCGCCAACAATCATCATTTCACCGTCGACATTCATTAATTTATCATGATTACGATAGGTCAGCGTAAATGGGTTCAATGAGTGTAATGGGTTAAAAACTTTAATTTGAATATTTTTATTGGCCGCTATGCTGCCCGCAACGCCGGTTACAGCTGCCATTTCAGCAGCACTTAATGAATTATGCATGTTATCAATTAATATCTTTACTTGGACTCCACGTTCGGCTGCTTGTCTTAATAGTGATAATCCTGTCAATGATAAAGAATCACTAGCAACTTCATAGTACTCAACTAAAATT
>JAYVKY010000108.1:0-2358 GCA_043767965.1 Pseudobdellovibrionaceae bacterium | reverse complement strand
ATCCGGACTCGGAAAAAAACAGGTTCAATACAAACTTCGCGACTGGCTTTTCAGTCGCCAAAGATACTGGGGCGAGCCCTTCCCGATTTTGCACCTGAGCGATGGAACCAAAAAACCTGTTCCGGTAAATGAACTTCCGGTCATTTTACCTGAAGTCGATAATTTTGAACCTTCGGATTCTGGCGAATCTCCATTAGCTAATAATAAAAAATGGATTCACTATGCAGAGGGAGTCCGGCGCGAAACAGATACTATGCCCGGTGCCGCTGGTTCATCATGGTATTTTTTACGATACACAGATCCGCATAACTCGGAGGCACCATTCGCGCCGGAAGTGGCAAAATACTGGATGCCCGTAGATCTTTACGTTGGCGGAGCCGAACATACGGTTGGTCACCTGCTGTACTCAAGATTTTGGACCAAAGTACTTTTTGATGTGGGACTTTCTCCGGTTGATGAGCCTTTTAAAAAGCTGGCACATCAAGGAATGATTTTAGGCCCCGATGGTGAAAAAATGTCAAAATCCCGAGGCAATACAATTTCAGCCGATGATATCGCCAAGGAATACGGAGTCGATGTTTTAAGATGCTACGTTTCTTTTTTGGGCCCTATGGACAAAGACAAACCTTGGTCTTCAACAGGCATCGACGGCGTTAAAAGATTTCTCGATCGTATTACACGCCTGGTGATTGACGAGACAGCAAATCAAACAATTTTTACTGATGATGTACTTAGCCCAGAAATCGAAAAAACTGTTCATAAATCTATCAAAAAAGTCACCGAAGATATTCAGAACATGAGCTTTAACACAGCCATCAGCCAAATGATGATTTTTGTAAATGATTTATATAAACACAATTGTAAATCTAAAAAGGCCCTGATACCTCTTTTGCAACTTTTGCAACCATTTGCGCCACACATTTGTGAAGAGCTCTGGCAGAAAATGAATGGTGCCGGCCTGATTGTCTCTGCGCCATGGCCACAGTTTAACCCTAGATTTTGTAAAGATGATATAGTTTCTATGGGCGTTCAAGTGAATGGTAAAATGCGTGGTACAATTGAACTCGCGATCGATGCCACAGAGGCCACCGCGGTTGCAGAGGCTTTGAAAATCACAACAGTCAGCAGCGCACTGGGTGGCAAACCGCCAACAAAAATCATATTTAAAATTGGTAAAATTTTAAATATGATCGTCGCCGGGTAATTAGTTGTTGATTGCGACAGTTTTATATGTGAAAAAATCTCTATTCATCAACTTTATATGATAGAGGTTTTTTTATGGAAACAACAAATGCCAATCATCAAAATTCACTGCAAACATATGCACACCAGAAAGCGAATTCTTGGAATGCTGAAAAAAGTGCGAAAGTTTATGGAATCAATAATTGGGGCAATGGTTATTTCAAAGTAAACCCTCAGGGCCATGTTGTTGTTACACCTAAAGGAGACCTTGGCCCGTCCGCTGATTTATATGAACTGACTCAAGAATTACAAGATCGTGGTCTGCGGATGCCAATCATGATCAGGTTCCCTGATATTATTAATGAACGCGTTCAGCTTTTATATTCTTGTTTTCAAAAAGCATTCGTTGATCACAATTATAAAGGTAATTATTGCGGAGTTTATCCAATTAAAGTTAATCAACAACGTCACTTGGTTGAAGAACTTGTGAAGTTTGGAAAAATTTGCAATCTGGGTCTAGAGGCCGGATCAAAACCAGAGCTTTTAGTTGTTCTTTCATTAATGAATAATCCAAATGCTGTTATTATTTGTAATGGCTTTAAAGATGCAGAATATATAGAAACAGCGTTGCTGGCACAAAAATTAGGCCGCGAAATTATTATTGTTGTTGATCGCAAAGATGAATTAAAAATTATTACTGACTCTGCAAAAAAATTAAATATGCGTCCCAAAATTGGTTTTCGCGCAAAATTAAATACACAGGGCGCAGGTAAATGGGTGGATTCAGCCGGTGCACGTTCAAAATTTGGCTTAACAGCTGTTGAAATTGTTGAAGGCATCGAATTTTTGAAAAAAAATGAAATGCTCGATTGTCTTGAATTATTACATTATCATATCGGCTCACAAGTTCCGTCGATTCAAAGTATTAAATCTTCACTCAAAGAAGCTGCCAGATTTTATATTGAATTTCATAGCTTGGGCGCGACGCCAAAATATATCGACGTGGGTGGCGGCCTTGGTGTCGATTACGATGGCACGGGCTCGTCTGATTCATCGGTGAATTATTCCGAACAAGAATATGCAAATGATGTCGTTTCTACTATTCAAACTCTGTGTGATGAAAAAAACATTCCACATCCAAATATTATTACAGAATCTGGCAGATCTTTGGTGGCC
>JAYVKY010000107.1:0-2228 GCA_043767965.1 Pseudobdellovibrionaceae bacterium | reverse complement strand
ATTCGCAAAGAATCAACGTCTTTAATTCTTTGAACAGCTCTGGAATTCATATCTGCTGAAAATTCTTGGTCACGAAATACAGTCAGTCCTTCTTTTAATGATAATTCAAACCAATTTCGGCAGGTGACTCGGTTGCCTGTCCAGTTGTGAAAATATTCATGGCCGACAACAGATTCAATCATATCAAAATCATGATCTGTGGCCGTTTTCTGATCGGCTAAGACCAATCTAGAATTAAAAACATTAAGGCCCTTATTTTCCATGGCACCCATATTAAAGTCATCGATCGAAACGATCATACACTGACCCAGATCGTATTCTAATCCAAAGCGGTCTTCGTCCCATTTCATTGATTTTTTAAGAGAGGTCATGGCGTGATGACAACGTTCTTGTTTTCCATGGGGGGCATAAACTGATAAATTTACTTTTTTGCCAGAATTTGTAGTGAAGGTATCTTCAATAACACCTAAGTCACCAGCAACTAACGCAAACAAGTAGCTAGGTTTTTTAAAGGGGTCTTTCCACGAGGCATAATGTCGACCAGAGCCTAATAATTTTTTTTCAATGCAATCGCCATTGGATAAAAGCATAGGATATTTTTTTTGATCAGCTTCAATTTCAACGGTATATTTTGTCATCACATCGGGGCGATCTAAAAAATATGTTATTTTTCTAAAACTTTCGGCTTCGCACTGTGTACAAAAAATACCTTGGCTAAGGTATAAGCCTTCGCAAGATTTATTTTCACTGGGGTTTACTTCAACAGAAATTTGTAATTGAAATTCGTTAGGCACATTAAAAATTGTTAAGTGTTCAGCATCCTGCTTGTAATCTGCTGCGATGAGTTCTTTCTCATCAAGCTGTACAGAAATTAACTTTAAATTTTCTCCGTTTAAAACAAGATCTTCATTTTTTATTTTTTTAAAATGAATTTTCGTTTGAATGATTGTTGCTGTTTCATGCAAATTAAAATGCAAGTGTGCATTTTTAATTTCAAAAGCAGGCGAGATATAATCTTTTAAATATTGGCGAATGGGGTGTGTTGCTAAAGTTGGCATAGTGTGTTCATCCTTTGATGAGCACACTATAGTCTAACTTTATATATTTTAAAATAACTTATTTGATAATATATCTAAGCCATAAGTCATACATCAGGCTGTAGCTATTATCTTTCATCAGTACGACAGATTTGAATTTTGTCATATTTCCGTACTTGTCTGTTTCAACATAGCGGTTGTCATATTTTAAGTCGATCGCAATAATACCTTTTTCTGCTAAAGTCGAGATTTCAATAGATTGCGCAATACCATCAAGGTTTGTATCCTTCCATAATCTTAATTTTGAAAATACGATGTCATCAGAGCTAATAATAAAATCTTTGTTATCATCATGCTTTGCTAACGCTTGAAAGCCTTGCTTAGAATAACGTTGATCAGGGCCAAATGTTGCATCGCCGAACAGTTCATCAATACCATTCACTTGGCCGTTTGCATCTGGCAATACCAAGAAGTAATTCTCGTGGCTTGAATTTGCAAACCAAGATGTCAGAACTTTATTGTGATTTACACGTCGACCAAGCAGGTCAAACATGACGCCATTTTCAGGCGCTGTTAATTCGATCGGTTGTGGATTTTGTGTGTTTAATTGTATTAAAAGCGGGTCGCCCATACATGTGGTAGCAGCAAGCCCAGTAAGACGTGCACACATCTGATCCCGCATTCTATCATGCAAGCGTTGGGCTCCGTCTCCGGCAGTACTTGGATCACGACTGACGCTTGCGAGTTCTTCCATAAGGATTGTTTGATTATCATCCATTAATCGTGTATCGAAAGTAGCCGGTGTTGCTGCTATCGCTGCCGGAGCAGCAGCTGTTTCATCATTTAAACCTGCATCACGAACAGCAGGTTCTGTGACTGCGCCGTTATCAAAGACACTTGTGTCATTAAGAACTTGTTGTTTTGCGACGTCATCAAACGATACTTTTGCTCTTGAGCAGTTTTGAAAACTGAAAGCAACGAATGTCAGACCACCAACGATGGCCATAATATGCGTATGAACACGTTTCATTTTCATATTTCTTCCCCCCGGAAAAATTGAGCGCAATTTCTCTATTACTGTTATGTTGCAATTTTAAATCCAGATCAGTTTAAATATAAAAACAAATTTAGTGCAGAGCGCTTTAAAAACTGTTTCAGTTCAAGAAATATTTTTTACAACTGTCTAACAAT
>JAYVKY010000106.1:0-2852 GCA_043767965.1 Pseudobdellovibrionaceae bacterium | reverse complement strand
TAAAATTCTTTATCAACAGTCGGCAATGGTTTTTCAGGTTGAACATAAATTAGACCATACATCCCATTGGCAATATGCATTCCGACTGGGGCAGTTGCGCAATGATAAATATATAACCCAGGGTTCAGTGCACGAAATGAAAATTTAGAACTGTGCCCCGGAATAGTCATCGAGCCCTCGGCTCCGCCGCCTTGACCAGTGACTGCATGTAAATCAATATTATGAGGCATTTTGCTAGAAGGATGATTGTGTAAATTAAATTCAACATAATCGCCCACACGTACACGCATCATTGGACCAGGAACCGTTCCGCCGAATGTCCAGAAATTATAGTCGACACCATCAGCCAATCGTTTTGTAACCTCGATAGTTTCCAAGTCGATGATAACGCGGGCTGGGCTTGTTCGATGAATAACTGGTGATGCCTCTGGTGCATGGGTTAATATAGCATGCTCTTGTGGAAAGTTTTTTGGATCAGCAAGTTTACTTTTGGCGAAGGCTGTTACGCTTGATAGTACAATAAAGGTCGTCAATATTTTATTCATAAAATTTCCTTATGATTTCTTAGCCCAAGAATTACAAAACCCATCGGCATAAACATTTTTATTTTGAAAAATAGAACATGTTCCAATTTCTTTTCCATTTTTCGTATCTTTTTTTACATACAAAATACACGTTGAACATTTATTACCTTTTGAATTCGGATTTTTTGTTCCGTCTTCGACATACAAAACACTTTTTGCTAACGGGTCATTTGTGCTGACCATTTCTGGCCCTGTGCCTGCTTTTTTACGCTCAGCAAATGCTTTTGTAGTTAGTGTTGACAATGTTGGCACGATAAATGCGGCGCCACCAAGACCTGCTGCATTTTTTAAAAAACCTCTTCGATTCATGACTGACTCCATTTTCTTTTAGCTTTTTTAGCTTAACTGTTATTGTTTTATGAATATTTTAAGACAATTCTTTTCCAAGCTACATGATTCAGATCATACAACCCATGAAATTGTCGTCAGTTCATCATAAAACATGACCAAGATCTAGATCTTAAAAAACACGCAAATTGGATCACTTAGGCACGTGCGATAACAGCATTTTTATTAGGTTTTTTGTGGTTTCTTCGTTTCTTTAAAATTCTGTTTAAGCTTAGTTGACACTTCATACAAAAGTGCGATTTAACTAAAAAATGTCTACGACTGAATTACATCAAGAAATTAAAAATAGGCTGAAGTGGGAACTTGTTCTAAAAAGTACAGCCGCGACCCCTGTTATATTTATTCTTTCCTTGTTCGTCGTGTACTATCAATTCAATGTAGATCGACATCCTCATATTATTTCGCTGTTAATGTTTCTGACTGCGATAAATGCGGGTATCCGATATTTTATTGGTGCTGTGGGCTTTCGAAAAAAAATAGAAAAAAAATCAATTGTTCAAATAATGCAATTGATGGTTTTTTCATTGAATTTAAATATGATTTTATGGTCCTTGACGTTTTGGATTGTTTTTTCTCAAATATCTGTTGCGACAACAAGCTTTGCGGTCGCTTTTATGATTGCAACTTCACTGATGACGGCATCTGTTTTAACGTTGTGTTATGTGCCTTCAATGGCGATTAGCTATCAGCTGGGTATATTAAGTAGCATTTTTTTCGCATTCGCAAAAGAATATTATCTGACATCGAATATGGAATATCTTTATATGGCGATGGCCATCATTTTGATGGGCTTTTACTATATTCGACAAACGCGACTTTTTTATAATCAGATGTCTGATAAATATAAATATGAAATCGAACTTGAAATTTCTTTAGATCAATTAAAAGTTTCAAATCAAAAAGTCATCGAAGAAAGGGCTCGTTCAGAGAATGCTTCTCGACTTGCGTCTTTGGGTGAAATGGCCGGTGGGATAGCACATGAAATTAATAACCCGCTAGCCATTATCAATGGTTTACTTGAGCGAGTTCTTTGGCAGATATCACAAAAAGATTTTTCAAAAGATGAAATTATAGCAAACGTGAATCGCGCGTCGTCTGCAGTGATTCGAATTAGTCGCATCATCATATCTTTATTGCGTATTGCCCATAAAAGCGATGATACTGAATCATTTGAAAATATAAAAGCAGAGAATTTATTTGAAGATGTTTTAAATATTTCTAAAGAGAAATTTAAAACATCCAAAGTCATTTTAGAATTAGCCCCAATACCTGATGTAACAGTCAGAACAAAGCCAGTTCTAATATCACAAGTTTTGTTAAATTTGCTGAATAATGCCTACGAGCATATTATTCAGCTAGGCGAAGACAGGAAGTCTTTAAAAATTTATTTTAAACATGATATGACAAAGTTGACTGTATTTGTCGAAAATTCCGGACCAAAAATTTCAGAGGTCATTCAGGATAAAATCTTTCAGCCTTTTTTTACGACGAAAGAAATAGGTAAAGGCACAGGGCTTGGATTAAGTATATCTAAGGGAATTCTTGAATCTTTAAATGAACAAATTTGGTTAGAAAAAAGTTTACCAAAAACGACATTTTGCTTCACATTGCCAATTACGAATGGCATTCATACTAGGCCAATATAAATTTAAAAAGCTACCTAAGTTATATTTTTTTGTACTGCACTTATCAGATCTTTACTTGTCACCGGTTTTGATAAAAGCCCTGCATAATTAAGATTATCTTTAATTTGGCTTTCATGCCCGACAGTGTAACCTGAAATAAATAAAATGGGAATTCGTGGCGGAGTAATTGTGGTTACGTTTTTCAAAAGTTCATAGCCATCCCAATTGGGCATGCGAATATCGCTGATGATTAAATCTGGTCTGGCAGCCAGAATTTTTTCAAAAGCAATTTTAC
>JAYVKY010000105.1:0-3020 GCA_043767965.1 Pseudobdellovibrionaceae bacterium | reverse complement strand
GAACAATGTCTTTTCTGGTGAATATCATACCAAATTTAAAGGTCAAGGAATGACCTTTTCAGATTTTCGGGAATATGTGCCAGGCGATGATGTACGCTCTATTTCTTGGGCGCTGATGGCAAGGGCCGGAAAACCTTATATTAAAACTTACGAAGAAGAGCGTGAATTAACTTTAATGTTAGCAATCGATGTTTCGGGCTCTCAAGAGTTTGGTTCAAAAAATAATTTCAAAGGCGAAATTGTGGCGCTTGTCGCGGCAACATTGGCCTTTAGCGCTATTAAAAACAATGATCAAGTGGGCTTGTTATTATTTTCAAATGATGTCGAGCTTTATGTGCCACCCAAAAAAGGGAAAGCTCATGTTTACAGAATTTTACGCGAGATTTTATTTTTTAAGCCAAAAAACAAAAATACAAAAATTTCAAACGCCCTAGAATTTTTAAATGGTGTACTTAAAAAACGAGCGACAATTTTTGTTTTAAGTGATTTTCAAGATGAAAATTATGAAACCGCATTGACATTTCTTGAAAAAAAACACGAAGTTATTGCTGGGCTTGTTCAAGACGAGGCTGAATTTCATTTTCCGAATGTGGGACTGATCGATTTGCAAGACGCTGAAACCGGCGAAACTGTTTTGATCGATACCTCAAGCCCTGTTTTTCAAGCAGAAATGAGATCGAAATTTAAAAACGAATTCGATCATTTTTCTAAAAAATTAAAACGTTCAGGAATCGACAGTTTCACCTTTGATTCAGATGAAAATTTTCACAGAGCCCTATTGGCCTTTTTTAAACGCAGAAAACGAAGATAGACGATGAGTAACGAAGTCAAATGTTCTGTACAGATTCCAGATGTGATTGGTCTTGAAAAAGAAGTCCTTACTGTTGGGCGCCATTTTTATCTTAATTGTCAAGGTTCGTGGGACAGTGCTTTTGATTTCTCGAAGGCTTTTGTTGTACTTGATGAAAACAATAAAAATACAATTAAAGTTTTTAAGATCGAAGCCAGAAATACAAATACCCTTGATGTTGATCTGGTATTGTATATTGCTGGTGAAATTAAAACTTCGAATTTTAAAATCACAGACGGAGTTCATGAAATTGATTTAGGGGCACAGCAATTTAAAGTCAAAACTGTGTTAGAACAAAAAAATGAAAAACCGCAGGAGCCTTTTGGATATATTGTTTCCGAACTGAATTGGCCATGGCAATATACTGCAGCAGCAGTCACTGTATTTGTTTTTATCATTGCAGCAATAATTGCATTTTTTTTAAATCAAATAAAATGGCGTGGCCGTCTAGACCGTCTCAAAAACTTTGATTCCGCACTTTCGCCAGATTCACAGTTTTATAAAGAAATTAGAAAAGCAGAAAAAAAAGATTTCTTAATGTTCGATTTAGAAAAAATTTGTAAGACGTATATTTTAAGATCATACAAAGTGCCTGCGTTTGAATTATCAAATCGCCAGATTATTTCTTATATAAAAAAAACAAACCCCCGATTAAAAAACGAACGACGACAAATTTTCAATCTATTCAAAGACATTGACTTTTTAAAAAAGGAAAGTGATTTTGAAAAACGTAAAAAATTTGTCGAACAAAGTTATCGCTTGATTGACCACACGGAAGAACTTAAGCGACGGGGTCTTCTATGATTCAGTTACTCACAAAACTATCGTGGGCGCAGCCGTGGGCATTTTTATTATTTATTCCGTGGGTGATTTTCATTTTCATGTATTTAAAAAAACAAAAAACAAAATCGACATTTCAAATTAGTCGCATTAAATCTTTTGTTCCTTGGAAAAATCGTGGCAGATCACAACTTGTTTTTACCAATGAAGTCCTTTTATTTTTCTCTTTGGCTATGATGATTTTAGCGCTGGCTCGTCCGCAAACGACAGATGCAAAAGTGAAACGAACGTTGGATGGTTTAGATATTGTTATCGTTTTAGATATCTCAGATAGCATGCTTATCGAGGATATGAAGCCTGATAACCGTCTTGAATCAGCAAAAAAAACAATTGCAGATTTTATTCAAATGCGCACTTCCGATCGCATAGGTTTAGTTATTTTTGCTGGTGAAGCATTCACGCTGGTTCCGCCAACTTTAGATTATCAACTGATTTTAGATCGAGTACATCTGATTCAGACCGCACAACAAGCGCGAATTAAAGACGGTACGGCTATTGGCGTCGCGATGGCGGCAGGCGCAGCACGGCTTAAAGATTCACAGGCGAAATCGCGCGTTATGATTTTTTTAACAGATGGTGAAAATAATTCTGGTACAATTGACCCCGAAACAGGTCTAGAGGTAGCCAAAGGGTACGGTATTAAAATTTATTCAATCGGACTGGGGCAAAGTGGTAAAACACAATTGCCAATATATACCCAAGATGCCTTCGGCAATAAAGTTAAACGCTATCAAGCTTTTGAAAGTACTGTGAATGATGAATTGCTGACGCAAATGGGGCAGGTGACTGGCGGCAAATACTTTCGTGCAAATAAAGAAAATTCTTTGAAAGGTATTTTTGATGAAATCAATTCATTAGAGACCACAAAAATTGAAGAAACGAAGTATACAAAGTACAATGAATATTTTTATTATTTTTTATTAATTGCTTTTTGGATTTTTATTTTTACCCGGCTGCTGTCGTATTCAATTTTACGTCGGGGGCCGGCGTGAATTCATCATCTGCAATGACAGTTTTAAAGTGGGGAAATTTCGATGCTTTTTATTTGCTGATCATTTTAGTTATGATTGTTGCAATTTATTTTTATTTTGAAATTAAAAATAAAAATAAATTGCACAAACACTTTGGTCAGAAAGTGACGCAGTGGCTGTCACAATCGGTCTCGATTTCACGCAGGCGTTTTCAATTGGGCCTGCAGATTTTAGGCCTTATGTTGTTGATCATTGCACTGGCTCGCCCGCAGATGGGGCAATCTGAACAGGAAGTTAAAAGCAAAGGTATTGAATTAATGATTTTGGCCGATGTCTCTGACAGTATGCTTGCTGAAGAT